>JBIJAE010000148.1:0-4657 GCA_044345895.1 Chitinophagaceae bacterium | reverse complement strand
AGCTTGCCTGTAATATAGAGCGTCTTCTCTTTTTTATTGTAGGCGATTCCATTGAGCACAGCGCCAGACTGCATTGCGGTTGATCCTTCTCTTTTGAGGTAACCAAGATCTGCGCGGCTGTTTTTTTGAAGGAAGTCCTGCAGGTTGATGATGCCTACTACATAACCACTATTGGGATCAATCTTGAGAATGTAGTCATATTGCCAGCGATTGGCATAAATATATCCATCAATGAATTCCAGTTCATTTAAATTGTTGACGGCACCATACTGGTCTTTCACACTTACAATTTTTTTCAGTTTCAGCGTTCTTGGTTCCACAAAATAGAGTTTGTCTGATCCCTCGCTGATGATCAGGCTGTTGTCGTCGTGGGTGATGCCCCATCCTTCACCTGTCCAGGGCAATTGTCCGATAGGCTTGAAGTCTTTTGCCGCGTACATGAAAACCAGGTGGTTCTCCCAGCTCAACTGGTAGATGGTATCATTGAAGACGGTCAATCCCTCTGCAAAAATGAGGCTGTCCATTTTTTGGCTTTTTGAAGTTTTACCTGTTGAAATATCCACCCTGCGGAGGGAAGACCTTCCAAAGAGCCCCGTGCTTTCCAAAAAGCTGTTTTGATATACCTCCAGTCCCTGGGTGAAGGCTGCTGTGTCGTGGGGATAGGAATTGATTACGGTATAAGAAAGGTTTACTGGTGCTGCAACCTGGGTTTCAACTGCAGTGGTTTGGTCCTGGTTGTTTTCAGTATTTCCACTACAGGAAAACAATAAAACAACCCATGATATCGTTAGTAATCTTTGTAACCTCTTCATATTTCAAATTTCCTGAATTTATCTTGATGTTCAAGTCAATTTGTTAAGTTCTGGATAAAATGAATTGATTACAGGTTATAAAAATCACAAAATCTGCCTTGCAATTTGCAATTGCCGATTTTTAGTGCAAGTTTTACATCCTGCATCATCCCGAAAGGGAATCCAATCCTTCGAAATACCCCAATAATTCAATCTCTTAGGAAAACCTCATCACCAAACGGTAATTATGAGGCTTTTCATCCTATTCTTGTCTTTTATAAGTGTATTCAGTGTCAATGCACAGCGCAATTGCACAGCCGCGGCCAACATGCCCATGCCTGTAATTTCAGGCCAGAGCAACAGCATGTCTGCTGAAAAAATCATTACCATCCCGGTGGTCGTTCATGTTGTGTACAACAATGCAGTTGAAAACATCAGCGAAGCACAAATCATTTCGCAGATCAATTCACTCAACGCAGATTTTGCTAAGTCAAACAAGGATTTTTCCAACGTTCCTTCAGTTTTTGCCAAACTGGCTGCCAATACAAGCATCCGTTTCGAGCTGGCCAAGACCGATCCTATGGGAAAGTCAACTACAGGCATCATCAGAAAGAAATCTACCAGAATGATGTGGACTGATGATGACAAGATCAAGTACCTGGCGAATGGCGGAAGTACTACCTGGGATGCAAGATCTTATTTGAATATTTGGGTTTGCAATACTGTTCCCGGCCTGACAGGATATGCCAGTTTTCCTGGTGCAGACAGGGCAGTTGATGGCATTGTGATCAGGTATGATGCTTTTGGTACAGTCGGTAAAGTGGTTGCTCCTTTTAACCTTGGCAGGACCCTCACGCATGAGGTTGGCCATTGGATGGGCTTGAAGCATCTTTGGGGAGACCAGCAATGTGGAGACGATGGAATTGCAGATACACCAAAACAACGCAGTGGAAATTCAGGATCTCCTGTTTTCCCCAAGACAACTACCTGCAACAATAGTGCTGAGGGTGAAATGTTCATGAATTTCATGGATTTTACCAATGATGCCAGCATGGGAATGTTTACTGCTGGTCAAAAAGCAGCCATGAGGGCACAGTTTGAGACCAATGGGAAAAGAAGCAGCCTTCTCAACTCTAAGGCACTTGCTCCGGCCTGGAACAACAACATGGAACCTGAGATACTTACTGTGAATACCCGTAATCTTGTTGTATATCCAAATCCAGTTCAGTCTGGCAACATCAAATTGCTGGTGAACACCAATCTGGGCAGTAACGGAAAGAATTTTGCCATCATCTCTTCAAATGGTCAAATTGTTAAAACTGGTCATCTGTTGGAATTTCAGGAGGACATCGATGTTCAAACCCTTGCTCCAGGGATTTACCAGATTCGCCTCACAGATATCGCTTCCAACGCTTCTACCAAGTTTGTAAAGCAATAAATTTATTGCTTGTAGCCTGCATTCCGGTGTACCTTTGCGCCCATGCAAAATTCACATCCCACTATCGATAACCAATCCTTTTTGGATGGCCGTGTCTTGTTGATGGACAAGCCCCTCCAATGGACCTCTTTTGACGTAGTCAAGAAAATCCGTATCCTCACCAAAGTGAGCAAGGTAGGCCATGCCGGAACACTGGATCCACTTGCTACAGGTTTGTTGATCGTCTGTACCGGAAAGTTTACCAAGAAGATTAATGAATACATGGCGGCTGAAAAAGAGTATTCAGGCAGTTTTACCCTGGGATCAACCACCCCCACTTATGACCTGGAGTCTGAACCCGTTTTTCAATCAGGCACTGATCACCTTACCGAAGAAATGATCAAAAATGCCACGACCGCATTTACAGGGGAAATTATGCAAATTCCACCTGCCCATTCCGCCATCAAAAAAGGAGGTACGCCAGCCTATGTTTTGGCAAGAAAAGGGAAGGAAGTTAAGATGGAGCCCAGAAAAATTACGATTTCAGTTTTTGAAATTACCAACATAGCATTGCCAAGGGTTGATTTCAGGGTTGTTTGCACCACGGGCACTTATATAAGGAGTCTTGCTTTTGATTTCGGCAATGCACTGGGATGCGGCGCTTATCTTTCTGCCCTGAGGCGAGACAGGATAGGGGAGTTTTTGGTGGATGATGCAATGGGAATAGATGCCTTTGTAAACCTCTTGGAACAAATGAAACCTAATCCATAATTCCATATTCAAGTTAGTTCCAGAACAGACATCCTCTTGTTAATTGCTTGCTTGTCTGATGCATATAAAAAAGAACCCCGGAATTTCCGGGGTTCTTTTTTATGGTATTGAGTATTTCTATTAGAAAATATACCTGACACCAAACTGCATGCCCCATGTGCTGGCAAATGAATTCACTACCTGTAAAGGTTGTGTTACCAATTGGCCACTGATTTGGGTCATACGGTACCTTGGTACTCCTGAAACAGGATCCAGTGAATCGAAGATCAATGGATTCCTTACCGTAGTGGCTTTTACTACACCCCATTTGCTGTTGAGGAAATTGGTGAAGTTGAGGATGTCAAGACTCACCTGGATGGTGTTCTTGTGCTTTCCTATGTTGGTGAATACATCCTGGAGGATTTTGAAATCAACCCTGTCGTACCAAGGGAGAGTAGCTTCGTTCCTTCCTGCATACTGACCTCTTCTCTTGTTGAGGTAGGGGCTGTTTTCAACAAACTGAAAGAAGGCATTAGACTGCTGTTGTGCGGTTGCTGCTGTAATTCCAGATCCTGCGTTCTGGTTAACAAATACAATTTGTGATGCATCCATTGGAATGTACATGAGGTCGGTGGTATTGTTACCATCGAAGTTCAGGTCACCATTCACTACGTAGGAAAACCTGCCAAGGCTTGCACCTTCATAGAAGAACGAAATGGTTGTTGCCAGGTGCTTCAGGTATTCTCTGCGGTAAGAAAATGTACCAATGACTCTGTTGGGCAATACACCTGCAGCACTGTAAAGCTGAAGTGCATTCTGCGTTCCGGTGGTTGGGTTGGCATTCCAAACAGAACTGGCTTGTGAACCAGGGTTAGACGTTACATCAACATAAGTGGTGTACGTGTAGGCCAATGACCCGTAGAAGCCATTTTTAAATGACTTGGAAAGCTGAGTAGTGAGAGAGAATCCACCACCCTTGCTGGTGTTTTCGAGTGCAATGGCAGAAGTCAGGTTTGGATACAACCTTCTTTCAGCATTGGTATTGGCATTGAAACGTGGGCGGTTGTCGATTCCGGCCAACCGTCCGTTTGTAGGCTTTTCGTTCAGGTTACGCATAGAAATCGCATTGATATCCTTCGTGAAGATGGCCTCCATTCCCCAAGTCCAACCGTCTCCAATACGCTTGTCAAATGCAATATTTGTCCTGAAGATTTGCGGAAACTTGAAGTTGGGATCCGTTACCACAATGTTGGAAGGTACAGAAGTACCTGCTACGCTAGGGAACCTGCTGGCATATGCATCAGGATTTGGATCAAACCTATAGTTCTGAAGTGCTGTTGCGCCTGCTGGGGTTGCATTGGTTACGTTGGCACCGAACTGGTACATACCAGTATTGGTAGGAATGTTGGTAAGCCAAACAAACGGGATCCTTCCGGTGAAAACACCTGTACCACCGCGAATGATGAGGTCTTTATCTCCATTCACATCCCAGCGGAAACCGATACGTGGTGAAAGCAGCATCCTGCTTTTAGGGAATGCTCCTGTGTTGTAACTCACAAGATTACCATTTTGATCAGGGAAGTTCAACTCAGTAACTTTTGGATTTTCCAATGGTTGGCTATGGTAAATGGGTAAATCACCCCTTACACCCACAGTTACCTTCAGGTTATCGTTTACGGCAATATCATCTTGTGCGTAT
>JBIJAE010000247.1:0-3107 GCA_044345895.1 Chitinophagaceae bacterium | reverse complement strand
ATACTGGTTATTCTTCATGAGCTGGGCCATTTTATTCCTGCTAAAATCTTCGGATGCAGGGTAGATAAATTCTATCTTTTTTTTGATCCCTGGTTTTCACTTTTCAAAAAGAAAAAAGGTGAAACCGAATATGGTATTGGCTGGTTACCACTTGGAGGATACGTCAAGATTGCCGGCATGATTGATGAAAGCATGGACAAGGAGCAGCTGAAACAGCCCGCACAGTCATGGGAGTTTCGCAGCAAGCCAGCCTGGCAGCGCCTGATCATCATGATTGGTGGTGTCACGGTCAATGTATTGCTTGCATTTTTCATTTATGCCATGATTCTCTTCACTTGGGGTGAAACAAAATTGCCCAGTCAAAGCCTTACCAGTGGTGTTTGGGTAGTAGATACTGTTGTCAATGAAGTGGGGCTGAAAAATGGAGACAAGATTCTTTCTGTGAACAGTGAGCCGGTCAAATATTTTGAAGACCTCAATGCTGCCATGTTGCTCGGAGAGAAGATGACAATTGACCGCGATGGCGAAGTAAAAGACCTTGTTATACCAGTGAATTTCATTGAAAAAATTGTTGAGAAAGGAAAGCGGTCTGTTTTGCTGATGCCCCGTGTGCCATGTATTGTAGGGGAAGTTGGTGCTGGCACACCTGCTGCCAAAAATGGCTTGTTGGCAAAGGACAAGATCATTGGCATTGACTCCATGAAGATTGATTTTTTTGACCAGGTAAAGCCTGCCATTTTAAACAGGGCTGGAGACAGCATTGCCCTTCGTGTAATGCGCAACGGTAATGAAATGGTTGTCCATACGGTTGTAAGTGCTGATACATCTATTGGCTTTTTTCCGGCTGTTCCAAGCATGGATGAAATGCAGCAACAGGGCCTTTATCAATTTGAAACAAGAAAGTTTGGTTTCTTTGCCTCATTCCCTGCGGGCGTGAGCAAAACTTTTGACAAACTCAGTTTCTATATTGCCCAGTTCAAAAAAATCCTGAACCCTTCTACAGGTGCCTACAAAGGCCTGGGTGGATTCAAGTCCATGGGGTCTATTTTCCCCAAGTACGGGTGGGACTGGGAAGCCTTCTGGAACATCACAGCATTTTTCTCCATTGTACTAGCTTTCATGAATCTCCTGCCTATCCCTGCATTGGATGGAGGACATGTGGTGTTTACCTTGATTGAAATGATTACCGGAAAGAAACCCAATGAGAAGTTTTTGGAGTACGCACAAATTGTGGGCATGGTAATTCTCTTTGGCCTGATGATTTATGCGAATGCCAATGACTGGTTAGGTTGGGGAAGAGGCAAGTAGTCTACAGGTTTAAATAATAAGGCGATAAAAGCAATTTGAATGCATCAGCATAGTCTGATGCATTTTTTTTGATGGTGATGCATTCTGTTTCAAAGTTACCTGAGGTGGCAGAAAATTGTATCATCACCCTGAATGGGTCATGAAATGAACTCTGTTTTACATCTGCAATGCAATGTGGGAAAAATTCAAATTGGCTCGCTATATCCAGGCACTCCAGCTTTCTGTAAAAGGGCATCAATACATAAAAAAAACCTTCACTGCTCATCAGCCTTTTTGCATGGGTAAACAGTGCATGAAGGGTAAGTCCGTCGGCATGCCTTGCCAGATTAACGCCATCCTGATCAGACCTGAGCTGCTTTTCGTAAAATGGTGGGTTGGAGATTACAGTCTGGTACCGTGTGTTTGTTTCCCAGTCTTTGATGTCGCCAAGTATCGGATTGATGCTTTCGCTGAAGGCAGATGCTGTTATATTCTGGCACAACTGATCATGACAGGAAGATTCAATTTCAATCGCATCCACCTTGACTGACCTGTTCTGCGAAAGGATCAAGGAGAGGAGGCCAGTTCCGGCACCAATGTCCAACAATGTTTCTGTTGACTGAATTTTTGAATTGATCCAGGCTCCAAAAAGACAGGCATCTGTGGTAACCTTCATGGCACAATTGTCTTGATGGATAACGAACTGCTTGAACCTGAAATAGGAATTTCCCATGATGATCAAATGTTTACCATTCCGCCCGGGCGGAGGCAGAAACAGAAAGTGGGCTGCGAAATCCTGCAAGAAATTTATGATAGCCGGTTATGGCAATCATTGCTGCATTGTCTGTGCAGTATTCCATTTCAGGGATGAACAATTTCCAATGGTATTTTTTAGCCATCTCCTGTATTGCATTCCTGAGCCCTTTGTTGGCAGAGACCCCGCCCGCAAGACAGATGGTTTTGATGCCTGTCTGAAGGCTGGCTTTTTTGAGTTTCTGCAAGAGGATGTTGACAATGCAATACTGGGCAGATGCGCAGATATCCGGCAAATGCTTGCTGATAAAATCAGGGTCAGTCTTCAATTGTTTTTGCAAAAAATAGAGGATGGAGGTTTTGACACCGCTGAAACTGAAATTCAGTCCTTCGATTTGTGGTTCAGGGAAATGGAATTTCTTGGGATCTCCTTCCTTGGCATATCGATCAATCAAAGGCCCGCCAGGGTAGGGAAGTCCTAAGAGTTTTGCAGTTTTGTCAAATGCTTCACCGGCAGCATCATCAAGGGTTTCACCCAGTATTTCCATGTTCAGTGCATCCTTGCAGAGCACAATCTGCGTATGTCCTCCACTGACTGTCAGGCATAGGAAGGGAAATTCCGGCTGAGGATCTGCAATCAGATTGGACAATACATGGGCCTGCATGTGGTGTACAGCTATCAAAGGGATGTCAAGAGAAAGCGCAAGTGATTTGGCAAAGCCGGTGCCCACCAGGAGTGCACCAATCAATCCTGGTGAACTTGTGAATGCTATTGCATCAAGTTGATCCAGGGAAATGCCGGCATCAGCAATGGCCTGGTCTACTACGGGAACAATGTTTTGCATGTGGGCGCGGCTGGCCAGCTCTGGCACAACGCCACCATATTGTGTGTGGACCGCTTGTGTAGCAATGATGTTTGAAAGTATTTTTCCATCGCAACAAATAGACGCTGATGTCTCGTCGCAGGAAGATTCAATACCCAGTATATAGGTGTGATCACCTCTTTTCATTCCGCGAAGGTAAGGAGACTACCTTTTCAACGTATATGATCTTGTGGTTGGGGTTTG
>JBIJAE010000280.1:0-2734 GCA_044345895.1 Chitinophagaceae bacterium | reverse complement strand
ATTGGCAACATTTTGGTTATGCCCACGGAGGGTAAGCGCCAGTGTCTGGAATGCATAGTTCTGGTCTGGAGCCGGGAGAATGGCATTGTTGAATTTTGGTCTCAGCCAGCCCTCAACACCACCCAGGTAATAGATGAGTTTTTGTGAGCCAAAAGAGAAATCCGCTGCAGCCCTTCCTGCCCAAATGAAATTGCGGTAAATTGGATAGTAGTAACGGATATCCGTTCCAATGTTAAACATGAATCTTCCAGAACCTTGCGCATTGACCATCCTTGAATTGATGTCTGCATAGACCTTGTACCGGAATCCGTTCCAGATGTTCAATGTGGGATTGATGGTGTTATCGTGTACGTATTCAAGCTTGACCAGTGCATATTTGAGGAGGGTATCTGTTGCAGTCAGGGTAGGACTGTAATTGGCATCTGATGTGATGACAACATTGTCACTCCTGTATCCCAGCATGGCCCTGAGGCTTTTGACCTCATCAAAAGGATAGCTGACATTGAATTGGTAGAGATTAGAAGCAAGCTTGTTTCTCAATTGAGACTTGATATCGGAGGGGTCAAAAATTGGAAAATTTTCCTGGTTGCTCCTGTAATAGGTCAGTCCCCAGTCAAATCTTCTTCTGAGGTTTTGAAAGGATGCGAGATAGTCATTGTCCCTCAAATTGGTGGCCAGCCTGAAACCTCCGATGAATTTCTTGTCTTCCATCAGATCGGATATTCCCATCCTCAGGATACCATTCAGGTTATCTGTATTGGAAAGGAATATAGGGCCCGCTCCTCCGCCATAGGGCTGGTAGCGGTTGACCATCACTGAATTGTTGAAGCCTGAAACCAGATAATCTGAAGCAAACTTGAGATTATAGTCAAACATCTTTGCCTTCTTCAGTATATCCTCTTTTTGCTGCACCATGATTTCTTCTGCAACCAAAGTTGTAGTGTCCTTTGCGTCCTGATCAAATTCAGTCTGGAAGAGTACATTTTTTTTCTCTGTTTTGGCCTCTTCTTTTTCTTCTTTTTGGTAGAGCATCAGACTCGTTTTGCGTTTCCTTTCTTCTTCCATCAATTTCTTGATATAGTCAGTTGGTCTTGCATTTACATTTCGTTTGAGCAGAACGGCGTCGTTGATTTTTAATTTGTAAAGGAATTTGAGGTCGCCTTCCTGTCTCACTTCTGTGACCTGGTTATTGTCTCCAGCGCCCCGGGTTTCCTGCAAACTGCTTTGGTAATTGGTGATGGGGAAAACATAGGTGCTGTCACTGGTGATCGAAATATAGCCGACAGAATCTGGTTCCTTTTTTTCCCAGGCCTTTAGTGTTGAATCCAATTCTTTTCTTTCAGGATTGCGTAAAATTTCATCACCTATCCTGTACAACGTATCGAGACCTGCACGTTGGGTGGTAAAAAATCCTGCATACCTGTTGCCAATGCCATTGGCATCGCTTACAAATGTGAAATGGTTCACGTTGTACTGCAACGGAAACCTTGCCTGTCCAAAAGGTTGATTCGTCAACTGTGTGATCTGCCTGAAATCACTCTTGGTCCAGTTGTCAACCATGAAAATGTTGAAATTGTTTCTGGAGGGGATAACAGTATCTGCTTTTGAGGCATTGGGTGATGGCCTGTTGGAAGAAAACAGGATGCCCGTTTTGCTGGGGAAGGCAACAAATGAAGCATCCAGGTCATCGTAAATATCGTTGGTGATTTGCTGTGCGCTGTTTTCCTTGACTTTGTAAACAAAAATGTCTGATTGCCCGTTCTTGACGGCACTGAGGATAAGGGTATTGTTATCGAGCATGAATTTGGCATCCTGTATCAATTGGAAGCCTTCCAGTTCCTGCTTGAAGGTTTTTATCCTTGCCACCACATCATAAATGAACATCTTGATTTTACCCTCTTCATTATAAACCACCAGGATCCTTGATCCTTTTGGATCCCATGCCAGCAATGGATAATTGGGATTCAGTTCATCCTGGTTGTTGAGTACCCCGGCTTTCAGCAATATCTTTCTTTCGTCAGAGAGATCGTCCAATACAACACGGTAGATGCCTTTCTTGTATTCCACCATCGCATAGCTATTGTTGCGGGCAATGGGGTTGGCCTGGAAACGGTAATAATCACGACCATTCTTTTTTTCTTCAATGGTCACAACATTTCCTTTGGGCAGGTTGCGTCTGCCTTTCAAATCATTCTGGTATTTTTCAGTTTCCAGGTCCATGAAATCAGTGAGCAGGTCGCGAAATTTTTTCTTGGTAACTTTTACACTTGCAGCATTAAGGCTTTTATAAATCCGGGACAAATAAAGAAAATAAGTGATGTTGTCTTTTTTGTATTGTTCTCCAATGAACCTCCAAAAAGCATGTCCTGCCAGATAGGGCTCACTGAAGGCAAATTGATAAAAGGTCCTGTATTTGCCAGACAGCAAAGCGGATTTTAACTTGTCGTCCAGCACAGGACTCCAGTTTTCCGCTACAAAAGAAACATATCCATCTGTCAGCCATTTGGGAAGGTCCAGCAAAGCCTGGTTGCTGGCAAATTCGCCAAGGTCATCACCAAAGAGGAGATTTTCCACCAACACTTGTGTGATCCCCTGTCTGAGCCTTATTCTTAATTCATTGAGGTTTCCGTCAAAATACAACAGAATTTTGTTGTTGACGAGTTTGGTTACACCGCCAGTGTTTTGCCAATCAATGCCCAATCCAATGTTGGATTGTTTGTAATCAGCGAAGCTG
>JBIJAE010000089.1:0-6507 GCA_044345895.1 Chitinophagaceae bacterium | reverse complement strand
AGGAATGGGTGGATGACAAGCAGAACCGCGCGCAGATTGATGAAGATGGGGTGATGCTGGATGAAGGGATGAGGGATGAGGGTGAAGGGTTTAAAGGGGATGAGGCGACTGAAGAGGGTTCGGGGTTAAAGGTTGAAGGGTTTAAGGGGGATGAGAATGCAGACCTTTTTAGCGGGGTTCCTGAAGCTGAAGCAAATGGTCCGGAAGATTCCAATGCAAAGAAACCCCTGCGGGAAGATGTGTTGCTTTCTGCCTACCTGCAGCAGATCACCTTGCTGACTGATTCAGACAGCAAGGACGAACATGCAGATACTGTCAAAATGATGACTATCCACGCAGCAAAAGGACTGGAGTTCTCCTGTGTTTTTGCAGTGGGCCTGGAGGAGATGCTTTTTCCAAGTGCGATGAGCATCAATACACGCGAAGAACTGGAAGAGGAAAGAAGACTTTTTTATGTGGTGATTACACGCGCCAAGCACAAGCTTTGGATCAGCTATGCCAATACCCGCTACAAGTTTGGCCAGGTGGTGCAGAATGAACCCAGCAGGTTTATCAATGAACTGCCGGAAGACCATTTGGATCGTTCTTATGCTGGCGGTGGATTCCGGAACCAGTCGTCTGGCGGACCATCTGCACAAGAGCGCATGAGGGGATGGGGCGGATCAGGTAATGCCACGCCGCAAAACCGGACCTATTTTAATGAGCCCAAAAAGCAACCCGAAAAGCCCACCTATTTGCCTGTTCAACCACCTGTGTCCAAGCCGGTTGTTCACCAGCCATCAGCTGATTTCAGGCCCAGTGATACCACAGACCTCAAAGCGGGTCAGCAGGTTGAGCACCAGAAATTTGGATTTGGAGAAGTGTTGAAAATGGAAGGCGCAGCCCACAATCCGATTGCCACCATAAAATTCAAACTCAACGGTGAAAAAAAGATCATGCTGAATTACGCGAAGTTGAGGATTGTGGAGTAGGGATTTTGTGTTTTTTTGTACAGGTATTACAAACAACAATAATCTGTTCTGCAAATTTCGGACTGATTTTATTTCGTATTCCTTTGATTTCAATTTCAAGCAGATCATCGTATTCGTATCTGTCAATTAGTTTGATGCGCTGATTGATTGCAAGACCCAGTGAATCAGCATATTTAAGGAATTTTGATGAATTATCTTTTACACCAATCATAATGCAGCTATGCCCGACTTGTTCTGAGGCCAGGGAAGATCTTTTTTTGATGATGATTTCTCCTTTTGCATTGGGAATAGGATCACCATGCGGATCTGTTACAGGGTGATCTAAAAAGCGATCTAATTTATCAATCAGTTTTTTGCTTTGTATATGTTCTAATTGTTCAGCCACTTCATGAATCTCATCCCAGCTGAATTCCAGCTTTTCAAAAAGAAAGGTTTCCCATAGCCGGTGTTTTCTGATGATCCCAACTGCCAGTTTTCTTCCTTCTTTTGTCAATGAAGTTTTGCCGTATTTTTCATAGGTTATCAGTTTTTTATCTTTTAATTTCTTGAGCATATCATTCACAGACGCAGGCTTTTTTCCAAGCTGAGTTGCAATTTCATTGGTTCCTGCTTCGTCTTTATCATCAGACTCACAAGTAATATGAAAAATAGCTTTCAGGTAATTTTCCTCCGAATAAGACAAATCGTGCATACTTAAAGATAAGTGAAATTATGAAAAATAATTGTTAGATTAGACTAACATTTATAATTTTGGTCTTATAACAATGTTCAACAAGATTAACATACCAGGTTTAATGCTGTCTTTGACTATCAGTCTGATGTCATTGGCACAAGAGCCTGTTGATAGCAGCTTTACCAAGGATTCATCAAAGAGGGCATTGGATGACATTGTGATTACAGGTACATTGAAAGAAGTAAAAAGAATGGAAAGTCCTGTGCCTGTTGAAGTCTACAGAGAAGCCTTTTTGCGAAAGAATCCTTCTTTTCATCTTTTTGAAGGTTTAATGCATATAAATGGAGTAAGGCCACAGAGCAATTGTAATATTTGCAATGCCGGCGATATCCGGATCAATGGTTTACCCGGCCCCTATACGATGGTATTGATAGACGGAATGCCAATCATGAGCAGTCTTTCCAGTGTTTATGGTTTGTCGGGAATTCCGGTTTCAATGATAGAAAGAATAGAAGTCGTAAAAGGACCCGCTTCCACTTTGTATGGAAGTGAAGCAATTGGAGGATTGATCAATATCATTACAAAAAATGCCGGGGCTACTCCAAAATTATCTTTAGATGCTATGTCATCCACATGGGGAGAGGTGAATACAGATTTAGGAATAACTGGAAAAGTTGGTAAAAAGGTCAGACTGCTTACTGGAGTTAATTTTTCGAATTACGCTCAACCAAGAGATAACAATGGTGATGGGTTCACAGATTTGAGTCTACAACAAAGACTTTCTGTCTTTCAAAAATGGTCGTTTCAGCAAAAGAATAACAACACATCAAATATTGCAGTTCGGTATTTATATGAAGACCGATGGGGAGGAGAAATGAAATGGAACAAAAGTTATAGAGGAACTGATCAACTATATGGCGAAAGTATCATTACCAACAGATTAGAACTAATTGGTAATTACGTATTGCCCGTCAGAGAAAAATTAATGCTTTCTTATTCTTTGAATCATCATCATCAGAACAGCGTGTATGGACTTACAAAATACATTGGAAAACAGCAGATAGGTTTTGCACAATTTACCTGGAACAAGAAAATTGAAAAGCATGACTTGTTAATTGGATCTGCATTTCGTTATACATATTATGTTGATAATACACCCGCCACTGGTTCTACCAATCCATTAGCGTTAGGAAATGCGCCACAACAAATTTCATTACCAGGAATTTTTATTCAGGATGAAATCAGTTTTGGGAAAAACCATAAGTTGCTCTTGGGCATGCGTTACGACAGGCATCATGTACATGGAGGGATATATACACCAAGGTTTGCATATAAATATAGTATCAGCAAAAATCAAATATTGAGATTGAATGGAGGAACAGGATTCAGGGTGGTCAATATTTTTACGGAAGACCATGCAGCACTTTCAGGTGCAAGAATAGTTGAGATGAATGGTCAATTGAATCCTGAGCGTTCCCAAAATATCAATATCAACTACTTGATGAGGTTCATGAAAGAGGAGAAAGCGTTGGCTACAATAGACCTTACGGCATTCTACACATATTTCAACAACAGAATCATTGGTGATTATGATAAGGATCCAAATAAAATTATTTATGAAAATTTGAATGGCTACGCCGTGAGCAAGGGCATATCATTAAATGCTGATCTATCCTTAATAAAGAATCTAAAGCTATCTGTTGGCGGTACCATGATGGATGTTACCATAAATGATGGCAATACAAAAGAGCAACAAATTTTTACTGAAAGGTTTTCAGGAACATGGACCGTTTCTTATCGAATTCCATCTATTCACATAGATATCGATTATACTGGAAATGTGTTTAGTCCTATGCGTTTACCATTGCTTGGTGCACTTGATCCAAGAAAACCATTTTCTCCCTGGTATAGTCTTCAGAACATTCAGGTTGTATTTCACCGTTGGTTTAGAATGGAAATCTATGGTGGCGTTAAGAATATTTTAAATTTTCAGCCACACAGGTTTACACCATTTTTGATTGCAAGACCTCAGGATCCATTTGATAAAGGAGTGAAATATGATGCTGAAGGAAGGATATTGTCTACTCCGGATAATCCATTTGCATTAAGTTTTGATCCAACCTATATGTATGCACCCAATCAGGGCATCAGAGGATTTTTAGGTATGCGGTATACTTTGAAATAAAGTATGTAAGTGTCCCTATTCCGGTATCAGTTTAGAAGCTAGCTGAATAGATCCTTCGACTTTATTGAAAAGTTTTAATGCTATACCATCAAATCAGTACAACCAGTATCGTGATGACAATCAACAGGAGAACCCACATGGTATTTATTATGGATACAAAAACAACATAATCGGCTCGAATAAATAGTTTTACTCTATGCCCTATCTTGTCACTCTAAATTAAGGGATTGATTTTTTAATTCGGTTTAGAACATTAAATTTATGGAACCCCTTGTATAAACAGTATAATCAAAGATTCATTTTAACCCAATACAAAAATGACACATAAAACCCTGTGCTTTGGCGAGCTTTTGTTGCGCTTGTCTGCGCCTCATCACCTGCGCTTGTCACAATCTCCTTCTCTGGATGTACAGTTTACGGGCTCGGAAGCGAATGTGGCGGTATCGCTTGCGAAATTTGGGTCACATGCAGGTTTTATAACCTGCGTGCCTGACAATGATGTTGGTCACATGGGTTTGAGTACCTTGAAAAAATTGGATGTTGATACCCAGTTGTGCATGTTTAGTGGCGAGAGATTGGGGCTTTTTTATTTTGAAATGGGCATTGGCCATCGGGCTTCAAAGGTTTTGTATGACCGCGCCCATTCAAGTATGGCAATCATTACACAGGGTCAAATTGATTGGCGCAAGGCATTTGAAGGCATCACATGGTTTCATTGGTCGGGCATAACGCCCGCCATTTCTCAAGCTGCAGCAGATGCCACACTGGAAGCCTTAAAGGTTGCCAAAGAACTCAAGATTACCATCTCCTGCGATTTGAACTATCGATCTGGTTTATGGAAATACGGCAAGCAACCTTCCGAAATCATGCCCCAGCTGGTTCAATATTGCCATTTGATTTTGGGCGATGGCGATACAATCAATACTTATTTTGGCATCAAAGAAAACGACTACAACCAGCTGGCATTAAAAACATTTGAACAGTTTCCGGCTTTGGACTACATCGCACTGACAGCCCGCAAAGCCCTTCATGCCTCTCATAATACCTACAAAGGATTTTTGCATGATAAAAAAACCATGCATGAATCAAAGGAATATGACATACCGGATATCCTGGACAGGTTAGGTACGGGCGACGCCTTTATGGCAGGGCCCATCCACGCCCTTCAAAAGAAGGGAGAAGACGTTCAGTATGCCGTCGATTTTTCAGCTGCTTCCGCCACACTCAACCATGCTATTTATGGCGATTTTAACCTGATTACTGAAGCGGAAGTGATTGCAGTCATGCAGGGCAATACAGGCGGAAACGTGAGCAGATAAAGGAGATACTCAGTCTTTGAATGTAGCAATCGAGGCCATTTCCCTTTGTCATTTTCAAACAGCCCCTCCCATGGCTTGACTTTTTGTCAAGGCACTTATGTTACCATGGGAGAGGACATTGAAAAATTGGTACTAGAGTGGAAGGACAAGATAAACTTCGTTCACATTCGCGATGTAATTGGGACACCGGATAATTTCAGAGAAACATTTCACGACAACGGACCGACTGACATGTTCAAGATGATGTTGCTCTACCATACAATTGGATTTGATGGGGCTATTCGTTCAGATCATGTTCCAACCATGGCAGGAGAAAGCAATACCCATGTCGGTTATGAAATGAAGGGGAATCTTTTCGGAATAGGATATATCAAAGGGTTGATGGAAGCAGCCAATAGGTGCAAGCCATAGTGAAAATTATAGGACAAACTCTGCAAAACACCAAAGCCCATAAGAAACTTTTATCTAGTTGATTATGGGTTTTTTGTTTAGGGGCCAGAGAAAGATCCGCTGTCTCTTTTTGAATAATTGCGTATAATATCTAGTGTCGTCTGATTATCATCATCATCTGCCTTGATAATGGTCAAGTACAATCAATTGTTTGGAAATTACTTTTGACTCTATAATAGCCAAAAGAATTTCTAATCAAATAAATATTATTGTTATGAAAAACAGCAGATTTTTTCAGTTAACCAGTTTTACCTTCCTGTATTTTTTCTTACTGATGAGTTCTGGAGTTTTTTCTCAATCAGATTCAAACAACAAACGCATCATCAATGATTCTAGACAAGCCAAAACAGAATTCATAAAAGCTGACAAATTAATGAGTAGCCTTTTTAATAATGCCTATGCTTATGTTATTTTTCCCAATGTAGGCAAAGGTGGTCTGGGTGTTGGTGGTGCATCTGGTAATGGTGCTGTGTTTCAACGAGGCAAGGTGATAGGCACTGCAAAACTATCACAGGTAACGGTGGGATTTCAGGCGGGCGGCCAAGCTTACAGAGAGGTTATCTTTTTTGAAAGCGAAAAGGACCTGAACCGATTCAAGGAAAATAAAATTGAACTTTCTGCACAAGCATCCGCAGTTGCGGTAACTGAAGGAGCAGGGAATGCTAAATACAAAGATGGAGTGATGATACATTTTACTGCTTGTGTATGCTAGTTGTCGGATGATGCTTTACTGGAAAATTCACTGAGTTTGCTATAAAACAAAGTTCATTCGCCTTTTTGTGTAATGCATTGGCCTTGACTACCATTTGTTCATCGGTAACAATAACGGATGGATTTAGAGTGACTTCTATGAATTTTCCGCCACCATTTGAAGTTTCAACCATTGTTCCTGTTGCTGTATCAATATAA
>JBIJAE010000033.1:0-10464 GCA_044345895.1 Chitinophagaceae bacterium | reverse complement strand
TGCAAATACCACAGCATATGGCAGGAAGACAAGGAGGATAACAAAAGCTCCTCAGGATTGTGTTTTGTTTTATCGCCACGGAATGCAGGATCTGAAGAACCTAAAATATCCATTTTGTTCTCAATGATAATTTCATGACTTCTTTCATAACTGCTATACGAGTCAGTTCCGGTTCCTTTGTTTCCTGTCCATTTTATGGTTGCTTTATATGAATGCTGTTTCTCCATTTTATTGGGTGATTGTTCGGTAGCCTTTTACAAATATCTTACTCAAACGCCTATTTGCAATGATGCCTGAAATATTTCAGCCCTCATCCCTTCCGCCTTAATCTCAACTTTTTGTAAATTGTACCATGAAAAAGCAATTCCTACTTTCTCTCCTTTCATTGGTCATACTACAGTTTTCAAAAGCGCAGGTTTTACCTGAAAGGGAACAATCCCGCGTAGTGGATGAAATCCTCAATGAAAGGTTCAATGTATTGTTGCCGCAATTGATGGAGCGAACGGGCATAGACATGTGGGTGATCATTTCCCGGGAATACAATGAAGACCCTGTACTGAAAACCATGTTGCCTTCTACTTGGTTGTCTGCAAGGAGAACCACCATGCTGGTATTTTACAACGATCCGGTCAAGAAGCAGGTGGAGAAATTAGCGATAGCCCGTTATAATGTAGGAGAATCGATCAAGGCCGCCTGGGACCTGACCCGGTTTCCCGACCAATGGGATGCCCTGAAGGATATCGTTCAAACCAGAGCCCCGAAAAAAATCGCATTGAATACCTCGGTTGATTTTGGCCATGCGGATGGGCTGGACCATACCCACTACGAGATGTTCATGAACATGCTTCCTGCTGAATACAAATCAAAGGTAGTGTCTGCTGAACCACTTGCGGTTGGATGGCTGGAGAGCCGCACGGAGAGGGAGATGCAGGTCTATCCTCAACTGGTCAAAATTTCGCATGATATCATTGCAGAAGGTTTTTCTGCCAAGGTCATCACGCCGGGTATTACCACTACAGATGATTTGGTCTGGTGGTTCCGTCAGAAAGTAACAGGACTCGGCCTTTCCACCTGGTTTCATCCTTCTGTCGCTGTTCAAAGAAACGATACAGCGAACTTCGAACACCTGAGGAGTTTTTCCAATCGGCCCAAGGATGATGTCATCAGGCCTGGGGACTTGCTGCACGTGGATTTTGGCATCACTTACCTGAGGTTGAACACGGATGTTCAGCAACATGCTTATGTCTTGAAACCCGGAGAAACAGATGCACCCGCCTCCATCAAAAAGGCATTTTCAAACAGCAACAGGCTGCAAGACATCCTGACTTCCCAGTTCAAGACAGGCAGGACCGGCAATGAAATGCTGCTTGCCGCCATAAAACAAGCCAAAGCCGAGGGAATTGTGCCCAGTATCTACACCCACCCCCTCGGGTTGCATGGCCATGCTGCCGGCCCCACCATCGGCATGTGGGACAAGCAAGAAGGGGTGCCGGGCAGTGGTGATTATAAATTATACCCCAATACGGCCTATTCCATCGAACTGAATTCCTCCACCCTCATCCCCGAATGGGGAAAGGAAATCAGGGTCATGCTGGAAGAAGATGGCTTTTACGATGGGAAAACCTTCCGGTACATCGGCGGAAGGCAGCAAAAACTGCTTTTAGTTAAATATTTCTAAAGTACTGTCAAAAATATACTACTATGTAATGCATAGTATTCTAAATGTTCATATCTTTGTCCTGTTATTGAATCTTTCACGATCAAAACAGGACCATGAACATAGAAAATACACAAAGTCAGATGAGGAAAGGGGTGCTTGAGTTTTGCATCCTCTCCATCATTCAGCGCGAAGAGGCTTATCCCAGTGATATTATCGAAGAGATGAAAAAGGCCCACCTCAATATTCTTGAGGGAACACTTTATCCCTTGCTTACGCGATTAAAGAATGCAGACTTGCTGGCCTACCGCTGGGTGGAAAGTTCTGGCGGGCCGCCCCGCAAGTATTTTTCATTGACCGAAAAAGGTGCGGCTTTTTACAAGGAGCTTGAAACAACCTGGAGGGAAATGAGTGACTCGGTTGAGAGAGTTATTGGAAATGGGAAGGTTGAAGGGGTTGAAGAGGTTGAGGGGGTTGAAGAGATGAGCTTGCCTGTCGAAGGAAGAAGGGTTGAAGAAGTTGAAGGGGTTGAGGGAGTTGAAGAAATGAAGTTGGCCGATGAAGGCCAGGGAGAGCCAGCAATTTCCGATCAGCCGGAGGCTAACAATAAGACCGAAGAAGGTTCAACCACTGATCAACCCAAGCCTTAACCCATCAAGCGCCAATCATCAACAACAGGCGATGAACAATCATTGAATACAAACTCAATCAGCCATCGCTTAAAAAAAATCAAACATCCACTAGCGTCCAAATCAATCATCCCCAAAATCAATCACCATGAACAAAGTAATCAATATCAACTTTCAGGGCAGGGTAATCCCCATTGAGGAGCCGGCTTATGAGGAATTGAAAAAATATGTAGAAAGCCTCCGCAATCATTTCGCCAATGAGGAAGGCAGGGAAGAAATCATCAATGATATTGAAAACCGCATCGCTGAATTATTCAGTGAAAAACTGAAAGCCGGGCAGTCAACCTTCATCAGCCAGGAACATGTTGCTGCCATCATTGCCAGCATTGGAAGGCCAGAGCAATTTGATGATGTGACAATTGAAGAAAATTACTCGTCGACATCCTCAACCTCCCAGCCTTCGGCTGGCAAGTTGAACTCCCCAACTGCTTCAACCGCTTCAACCAATTCCCCCCGCGGCTCCCTGTACAGGAACAGCAACGAAAAAATCCTCGGCGGTGTCTGCAGCGGTTTGGGTGCTTATCTCAGGATTGATACCACCATTGTGCGTGTTTTGTTTGCCATGCTGGCCGTAGGCTCGTTCGGATTTGGGCTGGTATTTTATATTGTATTGTGGGCGATTCTTCCTGAGCGGTACATGAACCATACTGCCGTCACAAGAAAATTGTACCGTGATGCAGACCAGAAGGTTTTTGGTGGTGTTGCCAGCGGTATTGCACAATACTTTAATATCGCGGTCTGGATTCCACGCTTGATTTTTGCACTGCCTTTTATAATGGGTGCTTTCGAAAGCATGTTGGATTGGTTTCATTTCAGGGGAGCCATCACCCTGCCTTTTGGTACCTGGTTGCTGATCTACCTGATTCTTTGGATTGTGGTTCCCAAGGCGGTTACTGCATCCGAAAAACTGGAAATGAAAGGTGAAAAAGTTGATCTCGAGTCGATCAAAAATAAGGTGCAGGATGAAATGCAGGGCGTGAAGAAAAACTTTACAGACAATGCCAGCAAATGGAAACAGGACCTGTCAAACAAGGCCTCTGAATTCGGGCAGGAAGCAAAAGAAACGGCCAGCAGGTTTGCAGGCGAAGCAGGTCCGGCGGTCAAGCGTTCCGGCAACAGATTCGGGAGGTTCATTGTAGGCCTTTTCAAGTTCATCCTTTTTTCTTTCCTCGGTCTTATTGCCATCGCAATGATTGCAGGACTGATCGGACTTTTTGCAGGTTTCAACATGCTCATGCCGCTCAAGGATTTTGCCGTCAACAGTTCCCAGATCCAGGGCTATGCCTTGAGTACCCTTATCTTTTTCATTGCAGTTCCTGTTGTTGCCCTGGTGCAATGGCTGGTCAGAAGGATTGCAGGATCAAAAGTCAAAAGCCCATACATCGCCCTGACCTTTGGCGTTCTTTGGGCACTTGGCTGGGCCTCGCTGGTAATGCTCGTGGCAACTGTATCAAAAGAATTCAAACGCCCTGGTCAACTCACCTCAGCAGTTGGCATTGTTCAACCATCTTCAGGTAAGTTAAAAGTGGAGTTCAAGGATGCCGAAGGGCAGTACTATCCCCTGGATTTGGATTGGGACGACAATGATGAACAGGATCGCTACAGGTCATCGGATGTAATGCTTTCAGCCAATGAAGACAGTGTATTGCTCAGGAACATCCGTATCAAGCTGGAAAAAAGCCGTGACGACAGTTTCCATGTTACACTCATCAAGCGCGCAAGGTCTTCTTCACCCAGGAATGCAGAAATCATTGCAGAGCAGATATCCTATGCTGTTGAGCAATACGACAGCATCCTTAGGCTTCCAGATGCCTTTCCTATCACAACCAAAGACAAGTTTCACAACCAGCAGGTGATCGTGAAAATTGAAGTGCCTGTTGGCAAGGAAATATATGTGGATGGAAAAGCCAATAACCTGAACTGGTATTCTGTCAGGGGGGCTCCAAATGGTTTATCCATCAACATTGACGATGATTATGATGATGATAATATCTGGACAAGCGGTGTTTGGTACATCATGAAACAAACCGGTATTGAAAAGAAATTCAAGGATGATGATGAAACCGACAAGGGTGAGTTGATGGACAAGATCCAGAAAATGAAAGAGGAGATTGAAAAAGAGAACCAGAAGATTGAGGAAATAGAGATGAACATCAAGAATGGCGATACAACCGTTAATGTCAAGATCAATACCACGGCCATGGCAGATGAAGAGGAAGATCCTGCTGCAGGCGCTTCCTCCAATCCCAGAAGATTGTTCTTCGGTGCGATGAATTTGTTGAAGATGGGGAGATAAACAAAATTCCCGGTTAAAAAACAGCAAAATAAAGGGCAAAACACCTGGTCTTGTCAGCGGCGCAATGCTAGATTTATGAATCTTTTAATGATCGAAATATTTCGAGTTTAAATGGAAAAAATTCATAAATTTATGATAGATACAATGATCATGCCTGTTGCAAGGGATACCAAAAAAATCAATCAAGCGCTGAAAAGACTGCGGGCCCTTGGCTTGAACGATCCACACCAATTGCTCGAACGTGCCCGTAAGGGAGCCGATAGTACCGTATTTTATGATCTTGCCCTGGTAGGCAATTTGACCGAAAATTTGCTTGCCAGCATCATCAACATATCAGCCAGAACTATCCTTAATTATGCACAGCAAGGCAAAAAACTGGAACCTGCACAAAGCGAACATTTGCTCAAGCTTGTGCTGTTGTTTGAGCTTGGGATAACAGCATTTGGTAATGTAGATGAATTCAATATCTGGCTGAACAAGAAATTTTGGAATGCAAAAGATGCGCCCATGGATTGGCTGATCACTCCTGGAGGGGTTGATATGGTCAAGGCAGAAATTGAACAGTTGATGGAGGGATATCCTGTTTAACCTGAGCCGCATGATTGTTTTCCGCATCGTTCACAAGGCATTCAGCCAATCGCTTGTTGGATCTGGCCACCCGGGAAGGTGGAACAAATCCGGGCAAAAAGTGATTTATGCAGCAGAATCAATTGCCCTGGCTTTTCTGGAGTCCATGATAAGACGGCAGGGAGTTGGTTTCAATGAAGATTTCAAGATCATGTTCCTTGAAATACCCCAGGATTTGTCCATCACAACCATCGATCCTGCATCGCTCAAACCTGGCTGGGATGATATCAGAAATCATTCTGTTTCCCAGGAACGTTCATCATCCTGGTATGTTTCGTTAGAAACTCCGGTGCTGAAAGTTCCTTCCGTTGTATTGCCACACTCCTTCAATTTCGTCATCAATACGGAGCACAAGGATTTCAAAAAAATCAAGATCATCGACCTGACGCCTTTGGTTCCCGATCAAAGAATTGAACGTATTTTATCCGCCAGGCATTAATTTTTCCTGCCAGCCAAGGAAGGATGAAAATATTCATACCACGACCAGAACAAGTCAAGCCCCTTGTGGCTCGTCTATTTATAGCGTATCTTTGCCCCCATGAAATCGACCCCCTTCACCCATCTCCATCAGGCCCTTGGTGCCAAGATGGCCGAGTTTGCCGGATACAACATGCCCATTTCCTACACCGGGATCAACGACGAGCACCATGCTGTGCGCAACAATGTTGGTGTATTTGATGTAAGCCACATGGGTGAATTCATTTTGAAGGGTGAAAATGCATTGGCCCTGATCCAGCAGATCAGTTCCAACGATGCTTCCAAGTTAACAAACGGGCAGGCGCAGTACAGCTGCATCCTGAACCAGAATGGCGGTATTGTAGACGATATGCTGGTCTATTGTGTAGAACAGAACAAGGTCTACATGCTGGTGGTGAATGCGTCCAACATCAAAAAAGACTGGGACTGGATCCAGGAATTCAACCAGGGGAAAGTTGAAATGCACAATATTTCAGAAAAGACCTGTCTGTTGGCCATTCAAGGGCCTAACGCCACCAAGGTGTTGCAACCCCTCACCGAGATGGACATCCTCAACATGAAATACTATACGTTCTCAAAAGGCCTTTTTGCTGGCGTTGAGAATGTATTGGTCAGCGCAACGGGCTATACCGGTGCGGGTGGTGTTGAAATTTATTTTGAAGACGAGGGAGACAATGCCGTAAAAATATGGAATGCGATTTTTGAAGCCGGTGCAGCAGCAGGCATCAAGCCTGTAGGGCTGGGCGCTCGCGATACCCTGCGGTTGGAAAAAGGATATTGCCTTTATGGAAACGATATTGATGACTATTCTACGCCACTGGAAGCGGGGCTTGGATGGATCACGAAATTTACAAAAGAGTTCACTGCTTCAACCTTCCTGAAAAAGCAAAAAGAGACCGGCGTTGAAAAAAAGCTGGTTGGCTTTGAGATGGTAGACCGCGGCATTCCCCGCCATGATTACATGATCAGGGATGAAGAGGGAAACCTTATTGGCCGCGTAACTTCAGGAACCCAGTCTCCGACCCTCAACAAGGGCATTGGTATGGGCTATGTGCTTGCTGAATTTGCTGCGGTAGGGTCTGAAATTTTTGTTGATATCCGCGACAAGCAGATCAAAGCGGTTGTGGTTCAGCTTCCATTTGTAAAATAAGGTTGATGGGCGCGCAACAGAGAAAACTTTTCACTTCGCTATCTCCTGCACTCCTCAACTTGTATGACATCAGCAACAGTGTTGTGGTAATCATTGATGTATTGAGGGCAACTTCCACCATTGCAACTGCATTGCACAACGGTGCTGAGGCTGTAATGCCTGTGGCCACTGTTCCACGTTGCATCGAGCTCGGCGCAGAACTCAACGGCATTACAGCCGGTGAACGCGATGGCAGGGTTGCAGAGGGATTAAGCTATGGCAATTCGCCGTTTGAATATCCAAGGGAATTTATTGAAAATAAATTGTTGGTTTTGACGACCACCAACGGAACCAAGCTCCTGCACATGGCCCTTGACAGCGGTGCGCCAGAAATCATCACCGGATCCTTTCCCAATCTTTCTGCTGTTTGTGATCACCTATTGGCTTCAGACAAGGATGTTTTACTGGGCTGCTCTGCCTGGAAAGACAGGGTTAACATGGAGGATACGATGTTTGCTGGTGCTGTAATCAACAGGATCAAGGATCATTTTGAAATGCATTGCGATTCTTCCAAGATGGCAGAAAGCTTATTCCTCGAAGCGGGAGAAGACCGGTTTGGTTTCATGGAACGCCGCGGTGCAACCCACTATCATCGCTTGATGAACTATGGTTTGGAAAAAGACATTCGCTATTGCCTGTCTGCTGATGTGGCCAATGTGCTCCCGATTTTCAGGGGGGATAGGTTGGTGGTGGAAGGATAATTTAGTTGATAATTTTGCCCATCGATTTACACCCGATTTCTTCACTCATCGTGTATTTGTAAAATTTTCTGAACTCTTCAGATCGAATCACTTTATAAAAGTTGCCGGAAACATTGAATTTTTCGGTCTTTACATTCCATTTCTATAATACTCAGCCAATTAATTGGAATCAAAGGGCTTTTAAGCTCCTCAAGGCAAAATTCAGTATAAGTAGGTATGTGCACTTTAGTTTTTTATTGGGAAATTGAGCAACCCCACAGCTCAAGAGAGTAATTCTAATATCCTTTTATAAAAATTCCAAACCGATCTCATTATGATTTACATAATACAATGTAAATCATTGGGTTATTATTGAATTATTAAATACTAATTATGGAAATATTGAATAAATATATATACGACCCTGCTGCAGATCTTTTAGGAAGGGGTGGCTTTGCGACTGTTTACAAGGCTTTTGACAAGGTATTGGAAATTCCAGTGGCACTAAAGTTTTTCCAGTCCAACGATCAATCAGGAAAATATACGATTATCAATGAAATCCGAAGGGCCATTATCCTTTCACATCCAAATATTGTAAGGTATTATGGTGTTGAGACAATGGTGAACAGGAATGTCCATGGCCAAGAGGAAGAAGTTCAAATTGGTGTGATGGAATATGTACAGGAAGGTCAAATGAAAACATATCTGGCTAAAAATCCAGTCAGTTTTCAAGAACTGAACAAGCTTTTTTTGGATACATTGGAGGGGTTGAAATACCTCCATGCACAGGGCATCATTCACCGTGATATCAAACCACAGAACATATTGCTAGGCCGAGATAAACAAAATAAATTGTTGGCCAAGATATCTGATTTCGGTATCAGCAAAAGTGGCGATAGCGATCAGGCAAGTGCTTCAGTATTGCTGGGGACCATTGAATACATGGCACCCGAGCAGTTCAATCCCGAGAAATATGGCATCAATAAAACCATCAGCTACAATGTTGATGTTTGGGCTTTTGGTGTTACTGCTTATTACCTGTTGAAAGGTGAATTGCTTTTTGGCAACAGGAGCGGAGATACTTCAGCAGCACACCTTATCAACAAGATTGTATCGGTTGAAGGACTTGATGAAAAATTGAATACTGTTCAAGAACCTTACAAATCATTGTTGAAGAAATGCATCGTACCTGATGCAAAAATCAGGACCGGAAATATTGATGAACTTATCGCCATCATGAAGCCGCATGTCGGCGGTGTTGAAGGTGAGAAAATGATTTTGCACGAAGCGCAGAGTAGCAACGCATCTTCGGATGAAACGGTTGCGATTCAGTCATCAAATGCAAGCGATGAAACAAAGGTCATACAAGTGCCTGATCAAAAAACAGCAGCATCAGTCAGTAACAAAAAACCAGTTGATCGTGCAGCCAAAGAAATGCCTAACCCTGAGGTTGTTTCAAAGAAGAAATCCAAGCTCCCATTGGTGTTGGGGGCTGTCTTTGTGGTGGTAATTGTTGTTGGCATATTGTTCTTCAAGGGGATAATCGGAGGAGGTGATAGCGCACAAATGGCAATTGAACAAAAGGAAGAGACAAGGAAGCAGTTGGTGAAGGATTATATTTTAAATCAGATGGTGAGTGTTACCGGAGGATCTTTTGTTTTTGGAGGTGCGCCACGAACAGATGTCGATATGGCGGCACAAAATGTAGAGCAAACGATTACCCTTCCTCCATTTAAGGTAAGCAAAATGGAGGTTACACGGCACCTGTGGAACACAGTAATGGAAGACAAGAAATATCCTGATGCAATTGATCAAAATTCCCCCGGGGCAAATCTTCCAGCCAACCATGTTTCCTGGGAAGATGCAAGAAGATTTACTGTTGCAATGAATATGCTCTTGGCAAAAAATGGGGAAGTTGGATCAGGAAATTTTGCCTTGCCTACACAGGTTCAATGGGAATATGTTTGCCTGAATGAATATTCAGGAGATTACAAACTCAATGATGTAAGCTGGAATCTGGAAAACTCGGGGAATTCTGTACATCCTGTTGCAACAAAAAAGGCAGGAAAACTTGGAACCTATGATATGCTGGGAAATGTATTCGAATGGTGTGAGGAAATGATTGACATGCAAATTGAGGGCCAGCAAATACAAGCCCGTGTAATTCGAGGCGGTGATTACAAAAACATGGTTGCCCTGCTTGATCCTAAAGTTAGAAATGTAGACTTACCTGCTACCCGAAATGATATTATCGGATTTAGACTTGTTCTTAATGAAACGAAATAAATTTATTCCACTCCATAAACTATACTTCATTGAAACTTACCACATATACGCTTAACGAAATTGGAGGCAGAAAAAATGTTGAGGATACGGTATTTCCAAAGGAGTTTAAGCATGGAGACCACAAGGTTTTTATTGTATGTGATGGTGTAGGCGGAAGCAATTTTGGGGAGGTGGCATCTCAAATTGCCGCTGAAGTTTTTTATGCAGGAGTTGCAGGAAAAACAATAACATCGAAGACGGATTTTGATAAGTTGATCAAACAAGCTGTAGTAAGGTTCAAGGACGCCGTTCAGGATTTCATCCAAAAAAATCCATCGGCAGAAGGAACAAGCACCACATTTACAATGACAGTTCCTACCAACAATGGAACATATATTGCTTGGTGTGGAGACAGCCGAATCTATCAATTGAAAAATGGGAAGATCCTATACAAGACCCAGGATCATTCATTGGTAGCCGAGTTGGTAAGCCAGGGCATTATTACGGAACAACAGGCAGAAACGCATCCCCAAAGAAATGTAATCACAAAGAGCCTCAGTCAACATACCAAACAGGCGGACATA
>JBIJAE010000146.1:0-4743 GCA_044345895.1 Chitinophagaceae bacterium | reverse complement strand
CAAGAATAGCTTTATGGCGCGCTTCGTCAACATTGGCAATGGCAACAACAATGTTTACATAGACAATGTCAATATCACATCTATCACCCTGCCTCAACGGTTGAAAGATCAGGGACACCTGCTCTACCCCAATCCTGCATCAACCAATACTGCTATCCAATTTTTCCCAGCTTCAACCAACCTGAAGGCCATTCAGGTCTCAAATGCAAAAGGTGAAATCGTTTTATCCTATCAATACAAACAAGGACAGTTGGTCAATCTGCAGAAAATCAACCTGACTGGATTGCCAGCAGGAATTTATTTCCTGAAGATTCAATTCACCGACAGGTCTATCACTGAAAAATTAATAAAGACCCTGCAATGATGGCTGAGGGTTCAACAGGTTTAGGTCAGACCGAAATCAGCATGTATTTTTGCACAAAGAAGCTACAATGAACGGATCTATCTCCAGCCTGATTGATTTGCCCGGGCTTGCCCCCGCCTTCAAAACAATTGTATCCAAAATTGAAAACAGGCAAAGGATCAGTCCGGAAGAAGGCCTTATGCTTTTTGAGAAGGGCTCATTGGCCATGTTGGGCACAATGGCCAATTTCATCCGTGAAAGAGAACATGGAGACAATACTTACTTCAACAGAAATTTTCATATTGAACCAACCAATGTCTGTGTTTTTTCCTGCAAATTCTGCTCCTACTCCAAGCTGTATTCGAAGCGTGAAGAAGGTTGGGAACTGAGCATTGACCAGATGCTGGAGAAAGTGAAAGCGTATGATGGTCAACCCATCACCGAAGTGCACATTGTTGGCGGCGTACATCCCAAAATGGATATTTATTTTTTTGAAGAACTGATCAAAAAAATCAGGGCCCACCGACCAGACCTGCACATCAAAGGCTTTACAGCAGTGGAGCTCGACTACATGTTCAGAAAAGCCAAACTCAGCAGAACAGATGGCATGAAATTGTTGCACGATGCCGGACTGGATTCTCTTCCAGGGGGTGGTGCAGAAATTTTTGACCCAGTAGTGAGGGAACAAATCTGTGCAGACAAGGTAGATGCAGCGGGCTGGCTTGATATCCATGCCATTGCCCACCGGGTGGGAATGCACACGAATGCAACCATGTTATATGGGCATGTAGAAAAATACGAACACAGGATTGACCACATGGAAAAGTTGCGGAACCTACAGGATGAGACCAAAGGTTTCAATACTTTCATCCCTTTGAAGTTCAGGAATTTTGACAATGAAATGAGCCATATTCCTGAAGTGAGCTCCATTGAAGACATGAAGCTTTATGCCATCGCCAGGATCTACATGGACAATTTCCCGCACATCAAAGCCTACTGGCCCATGCTGGGCAGGGAGCAGGCCCAACTGACCCTTTCTTTTGGCGTTAATGACCTGGATGGCACCATCGATGATTCAACCAAGATTTATTCCATGGCAGGTAGTGAGGAGCAAAATCCAACGCTGACCACTGAAGAATTGGTTGGGCTGATCAAACAAGTGGGGAGACAACCTGTAGAGCGTGATACGTTGTATAATGTGGTGAATACCTATTGATCATTGCGCATTAGCATTCACTCAAGCTCAGCGGAATCTGCTGGGCCAATCCACCATCTGAAGTTTCTTTGTATTTGGAGCTCATGTCTCTTGCTGTTTCCCACATGGTCTTGATGACAGCGTCCAGGGAAACTTTTGCAAAATCCGGTGCGCTTTGTAAAGCCAGTTGGGCAGCGGTGATGGCCTTTATCGCCCCCATGGAATTCCTTTCAATGCAAGGAATCTGCACCAGACCGCCAATCGGATCACAGGTAAGGCCAAGATGGTGTTCCATGGCAATTTCAGCGGCCATCAATACCTGTCGCTGCGTGCCACCAAGGCATTCGCAGAGTGCCGCAGCAGCCATCGCACTGGAAACGCCTATCTCGGCCTGGCACCCGCCCATGGCGGCTGAAATCGTTTCCCCTTTCTTGAAAATAGATCCAATTTCTGAGGCAGTAAGCAGGAATTGAATGACTTTGTCTTCTGCATTGTCATCGCAGAAACTGATGAAATACTGCAGGACAGCCGGAATCACCCCAGCTGCACCATTGGTCGGGGCTGTTACCACTCTACCGAAAGAGGCATTTTGCTCGTTGACGGCAAGGGCAAAACAACTTACCCAGTCGATGGTATAGCGAAAATCCTTACCGCCACCGGCAATGGCGGCCTTCCATTCATGGTAATTGTTGTAAGGCATTGACCCGATCAACCGGTGGTTGAGGTCTTTGGCCCTTCTTCTTACATGTAAGCCACCTGGAAGTGTACCCTCGGTATTGCATCCCTTGTAAATGGATTCTTTCATCACCGACCATATCTGGAGAATACCGGCTTTTGTTTCAGCTTCTGTTCGCCAACTGGATTCATTCTCCAAAACAATCTCGCTCACTGACATCCCCGTTTTCATGCACCAGTGCAAGAGGTCTTTGGCCGTGTTGACTGGAAAGGGAAGTTCGGTTTGTGAACTGGTTTCTGGTTGTTGATTTTCCTGTTCAATGAATCCACCACCAACAGAATAATAGGTCTGGGCAACATGCTCTCCGTTAATGATTTCTGCCAGAAAACTAAGTCCGTTGGGATGATAAGGCAGGGATTCTGCTGTAAGAAATTCTATATCCAATTGGGGATCAAAGAAGATCTCGTGTTTGCCTGCAAGTACAATTTGTTTCCTGCTGGCAATTTCCCTGATCTTGTTGTCAATGTTGCTCACATCAAAAATGACCGGATCTTCGCCTGAAAGTCCCAGCTGTACAGCAATATCTGTTCCATGGCCCTTACCTGTTTTGGCCAGGGAGCCATATAAAATAATGCGAATGGTGCGGACACTTAACAGCAATTGGCGGTCCTCAAGAAATTGACAAAACTGTCTGGCGGCCTTCCATGGACCAAGTGTATGAGAGCTGGAAGGCCCAACCCCAATTTTAAACATGTCAAAAACTGATATAGACTGGTGCATGTTTAAGAGAACCGTTTACGGTATTGTATATGAGGTAGGCAATACTTGCTGGAGCAGACTACCCTACGGAAACAAGGGTGATCTCAAAGATCAATGCTGCATTACCAGGAATGGAGCCTTGTCCATAAGGACCATAACCAAGTGAAGGGGGAAGATAAAGAATGATTTTCCCTCCTGGCTTGATCAAGGGCAAGCCTACTTGCCAACCTGAAATCAATTGGTTTAACGTAAATGTAACCGGATTCCCCGCTTCATGGTTGGCAGCTGTTCCCGTCTGGTCAAATACATTTCCATTGGTCAGGTATCCTTTGTAAAACAAGGTTACTTTAGAAGTTAGGGTTGGTGCAGTACCGGTTCCGGGGCTCACAATCTTGTAAGAAAATCCACGAGGATCTTCTGTTACAGTGCTCTTTAATCCGGTTCTTGTCAAATAATCTCCAATCGTTTCCAATTTTTCTTCTTTTTTACATCCAGAAAACAACATCACGACTGCAGCTGCTAAAACCAATCCTAAATTTCTCATGTGTTTGTGTATTGATAGGCAAATATCGTAAAAAACAGGAAACTATCCCTTCTTCTCTCTTGCTTTCAATTCCAGGTATTGCTGTTCCAGTTTTTCCCAGCGAAATCTTCTGTTCAACAAAGCGGTGAAGACAGCAATCAAGAGGGCTGCTACAATCAATACCATCGGATTGAACTGGCTCAGGCCTACAGCATCTGCCCGTTTGTACCAAAATCTACCCAAAAGAAAGTTTACAATAATGGGCGTTGCAAACAGGATCCCAAGTGGAAGGCCAAGCATCAACTGGTTCAAAAGCTTTTTCTGCTTTTCCCGGTTTTGCTCCCAGTACTCCATAAATTTCGTCTCGTCGGTAGAATATGACATAAATAATATCTAAATTACGATAATCTGTGCTGTTGATACTGTGGATGAGAATTTTTCACGAATAAAAACATTCATGAATTCCAAAACCAAGACACTGTTTTTTCTTTTTGTCATTGTCAGTATCTTAGAGATTGTATTGGTTTCTACCGGAAATCAAAACCTTCGGTTGATCTCAAAACCACTCATCATTCCAACACTGGCCGCGACTTACCTTGTTTCAACTTCAACTGCAAAACCTTTTTACAAAGATGCCATTTTGATGGGACTGCTCTTTTCCTGGTTTGGTGATGTGCTGCTTCATTTTGAAGGTTATTTTATCCCTGGCCTGATTTCATTCCTGACAGCGCATGTTTTCTATATCTTCTTTTTCTCCTCCACACAATCAGCCAACACCTCATTCTTCAAGTTAAGACCTGTCATGCTCATTGCAGTCATTGCCTACCTGATAGAGCTGATGCACCTGTTGTGGCCCCATTTGGGCGGCATGAAAATACCGGTTTTATTCTACGGAATAACCATCAGCACCATGCTCTCCGCCGCTTTTTGGCAGTACCAAAAGCTCGACAACACCACTGCCCTTTACCTCATTTTTGGCGCAGGATTTTTTGTTGCCTCTGATTCCATTTTAGCTTTGAACAAGTTCAAGACACAGTTTGATTCGGCAGGAATCTATATCATGTCTAGCTATATCCTTGCACAACTTTTCATCGTGCTAGGTGCTATCCGTTATAGAAATATTCCACAGGAACAACAATAACTTCCTTTAACGAGAAAGTCCCGCCATGGTGGCGGGACTTTCTTATTTTCAGTAAGACTGGTACTAGTAATCCATACCGCCCATTCCTGGTGCGCCATGTGAATGT
>JBIJAE010000214.1:0-3494 GCA_044345895.1 Chitinophagaceae bacterium | reverse complement strand
CTGGTCTTTGAAATTTGGGGTCAATTGGCACCCCATATGCCCAAAGGTGTCCAACTTCATTGCATCAAATTGGTTGAAACACCCCGCATATATGTGGAGTATTTTGGTGACTAGCCTCCCTAAACCAAACAATGCCTCTTTCGTTGCGTTATTCTTTTATCATCTTTAATTCTCAGGGCATATGGGCGAAAAAGTGGCAGTTTACAGGGAAGAACATTTTAATGCAGCCCACAGGCTGAACAATCCTTCATGGAGCGATGAACAGAACAAACTTGTTTTCGGGAAATGCAATCTCCCTAATTACCATGGGCATAACTATGTGCTGATCGTAAAAGTAGTAGGTGAGGTGGATCCTGAAACAGGATATGTCATTGACATGAAAGTTCTCTCAGACCTGATTTCTGAGAACATCCTGGATAAATTTGATCACAAGAACCTCAACCTGGATGTGTCAGCCTTTGCAAACCTGAATCCTTCTGCTGAAAACATCGCCATCGTCATTTTTGGGATACTGAGGCCCTTGATCAATGAACATTTGGACCTCCAGGTGCGTTTATATGAGACACCTCGAAATTTCGTGGAGTACCCCCATCAATTAAATTAACAGTATGGCATACAATAAAATAGAACAGTATGATGAACACATTACATCATCACTGATAGGGCATTACAGGGAGTCGATTGCACTGCTTGGTGAAGATCCTGAAAGGGAAGGGCTGCTCAAAACCCCTGAACGTGTGGCAAAGTCCATGCAGGTGCTTACCCAGGGGTACCAGACTGATGCAAAGATGATCCTGAACTCTGCAAAATTTCATGAGGATGTCAGTGAAATGATCATTGTGAAAGACATCGAACTGTACAGTTTATGCGAGCACCACATGTTGCCTTTTTTTGGCAAGGCACATATTGCCTATATCCCCAATGGCTGGATCACAGGCCTGAGCAAGATTGCAAGGGTGGTTGATACCTACAGCAGAAGATTGCAGGTGCAGGAAAGGCTGACTACACAAATCCTCAATGCGATACAGGAAACCCTTAACCCACTTGGTGTAGCTGTAGTTATTGAGGCCTCTCACCTTTGTATGATGATGAGGGGTGTTCAAAAACAAAACTCAGTCACCACTACTTCTGCATTCTGTGGAGAATTTGAGAAAAATGAGACCAGGAGTGAATTCATCAGGCTGATTGGTTCAAAATTGCATTGATACAATTCCGTATTGTTAGGTATTAAAGCGCCAGGTGTTTACCTGGCGTTCTTTTTTTCAATAGTTTTTTTACCTTCGTGCACTCAACAATATCTATGATACACGCATACGTTTTTCCAGGGCAGGGTTCGCAGTTTCCAGGAATGGGGAAAGACCATTATGAGGGTAATGCATTTGCCAGAAGGTTTTTTGAGCAGGCAAATGAAATTTTGGGATTCCGTCTATCCGATACCATGTTCAATGGTACTGAGGAAGACCTCAGGCAGACGAAAGTTACACAGCCTGCCATATTTCTTCACTCTGTTATCGCATACAAAATGATTGAATCTGCAACCCCCCACATGGTTGCAGGGCATTCCCTCGGGGAGTTTACTGCGCTGGTGGTCAACGGAACATTGCCATTTGAAGATGCATTGAAATTGGTGAGCATAAGGGCCTCGGCCATGCAAAAAGCCTGTGAGGCCAATCCTTCTTCCATGGCAGCAGTATTGGCATTGGCTGATGATGTTGCAGAAAGGATTTGTGATGAAATTCGCTTAGAAACAGGAGAGATTGTTGTTCCTGCCAATTACAATTGTCCTGGCCAGCTGGTGATCAGTGGATCCAATGCAGGCATAGATCTTGCATGTGAAAAAATGAAGGCAGCAGGAGCAAAAAGAGCTATAAAACTTCCAGTAGGCGGTGCATTCCATTCACCTTTGATGGCACCTGCAAAAGAAGAGCTTGCACAGGCAATCCTGTCAACATCTTTCCACCGACCCATCTGTCCGGTTTACCAGAATGTTGTTGCAAAAGCGGTAACAGAACCTGAAGAAATCAAACAAAACCTGATTGATCAGTTGACTGGTCCTGTACGTTGGACGCAAACCATTGAAGCAATGATCCTGGATGGTGCTACCAGTTTTACGGAGGTAGGACCAGGTAAAGTATTGCAGGGATTGATTTCCAAAATCAACAAGACAATTCCTGTTGAGTCATTGAATTGATTTGCTTTACCAATGATTATGCCTGGGCAGCAGGTCCTCCAAATTGAAAAGGAATCTGCACTTCTTCAAAATCTTTGATTTTACCATGCGCATCCTCAAATTTATTGAGGTTGTCTTCCAGTGCATGCAACAAACGCTTGGCATGTTGCGGTGTAAGGATAATCCTTGATTTTACCCTGCTTTTGGGCGTTCCGGGCATCACGCTCACAAAGTCTACCACAAATTCAGCATGGCTATGGGTAATGATGGCAAGATTGGCATATTGACCTTCTGCTACTTCTTCTGATATTTCGATGTTGAGTTGGTTCTGTGGTTGTTCGCTCATTTGATTTGTTTGAGGGTACAAATATACAGCATCATTTTCTTGTGGAAATCATGGGCCCCACTGCCATATAAGCTGTGCCCGCCATTCACTCTTTCTGGGGTCCATGCTCCATTTCCCGGCGCAGTGCAATGATTTGCCCAATTTGTATTGAACAACAAGGTAGCCTCTTGTCCCTTCTCCATAATGGGGAGGAACAGCATAGTATGCCGGAATGTCCCGCTCGTAGGCATAGATCCTTGTTGCATATCCTTCCGTATCATAGAAACTGCATCGGACACTGGCCGAAAAGGGCTTTAGTGATGGCTTGTAAACCAGCTCCAGGTAAGCAAGCTGTCCCCTGTCTGTTTCCCCTGTAACAGACCGGATGTTGATCATTTCATTTCTCAACCTGCAGGTCAAGGCGGGCATGGGCATGAATGAGGCGTGAATCCTCAGTTTAAGGCTGTTGTTGTCTGATTGGATTCTTCCATATAGCTCAGTTTTTTTGTTGGGTCGAAAATTGTATTGAAACGAGTAAATATTCCCTGTTTTTTTACCAGGGTTACTGAAGGTGGGCCAGTCTTGTTGGTATTGGTCGGCATATATTTCAAACCTGTGCTGGGGAGAGGGCGTATAATTGATGTTGAAAAAAAATCCTTTTTCATTGCCAGACTCCTGGCGCTCTGAAAAAACGTTGGATGCAAGCGAACGGAATTGGATGCCCATGTTCCTGTAAAGCAATGCGATGTCCAGGGATGGACCAAGACTCTTGATCAGCCCAGCTATGATGGCCTTGTTTCCTTTTTTATCGAACGCTATTTCGCCAAAAAGAAATCCTACTCTTGTCGACACTGCATGGTCAATGCTGGCGTTTTGCCAATGTCGTCCACTGATGGCAAAACGGTTGTAAGGCTCTTCTCTTTTTTTGATGGGGTAGTCAAATGCAGTATGAACAATGTTCAAGCTGGTCTTGCCGATCTTGCTATTTAGTTTCAGGCT
>JBIJAE010000145.1:0-4756 GCA_044345895.1 Chitinophagaceae bacterium | reverse complement strand
TTTTTTACAAGTGGTACATGCCAATGGGGCATTTAACTTTACCTTGTAGAAAAATATGCATGCCTGTTCTTGAAATCAATGCCGTTTCAAAGTCTTATGGAAGAATAAGGGCTTTGGACAATGTCTCATTCAACATACCAAAGGGATCAGTATTTGGGTTGCTTGGTCCAAATGGCAGCGGAAAAACCACGCTCCTTAGTATAGTATTGGATGTATTGCAGGCAGATGGTGGTGGATACAAATGGTTTGATCAGCCACCTTCTTATCTGCACAGGAAAAAAATCGGTGCCCCCAACCTTTACCATTATTTGACAGCCGTGCAGAACCTGCGCATTACGCAATCCATCTCCGGCAGAGGAAATGAAGCCGATATCCATGCAGTGCTCGAAAAAGTAAAACTTCACGAAAGAAAAAACAGCCGTTTCAGCACGTACAGCCTTGGCATGAAACAGCGCCTGGCCATTGCCGCTGCATTGCTGGGCGATCCGTCTGTGCTTGTGTTGGACGAGCCCACCAATGGATTGGATCCCGTGGGTATTGCTGAAATCAGGGACCTGATCAAGGCCCTGTCTGACCATGGCCATACGGTCATCATGGCCAGCCATCTGTTGGATGAAGTGGAAAAAGTATGTGACCATGTCGCCATCCTCAAGCGCGGTAAGCTCATTGCCAGTGGTACGGTTGAATCAGTATTGACAGCCGAAGATTGCATTGTACTCAACGCGGCAGATCAGGCCCTTTTGCAGGATTCCATCAAAGGTTATCCAGGCCTGATCAGGACAAATAAGTCTGTTGAAGGGCTGGAGTGTTATTTTGCAAAGGGGACATCTGCTCCTGATCAGATCAATCGTTATTGTTTTGAACAGGGGATGGTGCTTTCTCAAATTGTTTCCAAGAAAAAGCGTCTCGAAGAGAAATTTTTTGAATTGACCGCGGAATGACATTCCAGTATATTTTATTGATTAACAGCAGCAAGAACCACTACAAACATGATCTCAAATATTGTCAAGACTGAATGGCTCAAACTCAAGCACTACAAGGCTTTCTGGCTCCTGCTTTCCGTTACCGCCATTTCCTATCCGGGTATCAATGGCATAGCCTATTACGCTTTCAAGGACAGCATTGATGCAAAGTCCCAGAGTGGTCAACTGGTGAAGATGTTGCTGGGAAATCCATTTGCCTTTCCACAATCATTTCATACAACCGCCTACCTCAGTTCATTTTTCACTTTTATTCCTGCTATCGTGGTGATCATGCTGGTTACCAATGAATACCTGTTCAAGACCCATCGTCAGAACATCATTGATGGTTGGAAAAAGAATACGTTCATATGGGGAAAGTTTATCAGTGTAGTGCTGGTGACCCTGATTGTCACGATTTTTTATCTGGCAGTTGCAAGCTTCATTGGTGTCGTTGCCACCAAAGAAATGAGTGGCATAAATATCTTTGAAAAGGCCCATTATATTGGCTTGTTTTCCTTGCAGGTGTTTTGCCAGTTGTCAATTGCTTTTTTATTGGGTCTCCTGATCAGAAAGGCTTTTATCGCCTATGGTATTTATATTTTTTACTCCTTTATCCTTGAGAATATCCTGTCAGGTTTCTTCAGGTTAAAGTCAAAAAAATGGGGTGTTGATTATGGACATTATTTGCCGTTTGAAATTTCAGACAGATTGATTCCATTGCCGCCATCCCTGGGAAAATTCAATGCAGCCGATCATCAGCTGGCGGTTGCGGCCATCAACAACCATGTTGTTTACACCCTCTTGCTCACTGTATTTGTTTGGTTGCTCTCCTTTTATATTTTCAAAAAACGGGATCTCTGATGAAAAATAAGTTGTTTGCCTGTTGCTTTGTTGTTCAGGTTTTTTTGATGATGCCACAGCTGTTGGTTGCGCAGGCAACACCTTCTGCCATCAAAGCTGCTGCCATTGAAATGGGCAATGCCCTGGTCAAAAAAAACAGTGATCAGTTTCTTTCCTATATGCATCCATCGATGTTCAAGCTGGCTGGAGGCAAGGAAAAGTTGAGGGTCATTTCTGATTCAGCCCTTAAGGTATTTGAGCAGTTTGGCGGGAAGGTTAGCAAGATTACGTATGGCAATCCCAGCGAAATCATTGTGTACAAGAAAACCCTTCAATCAGTAATTGCACAAACCACAACCCTTACTTCTTTTATTGCTGATGCAGCCCTGTCATCCAGCCTCATTGTCATTTCCAATGACAATGGAAAGTCCTGGACTTTTATCGATACCAATATGTTTGGTATAAAGGAAATCAAGTCTGCCATGCCTGACATCAGCCCTTCACTTGTGATACCCAAAGCCGCAGCGCCAAAAATCATCATGAAAGAGCAGTGAGTGTAGGCAGAAGCAATAAAGACGCTTTTTGTATGTCCTCTTTCATTGGTTTTGCCCTCTACAAGCCCTGCCCATCTCAACAATTTTCATTAATTTGAAATCCAGAAAAATTACACATGAAAAGAATCGTTTTCCTTGCCTTGGCATGCATTGCCATCTCCAATGCCAGCGCACAAAAAAAGAAATTGGCGGACGCAAAGCAACCTGCTCAGCCAGCTGTTTATGATGCTTCGCTGCTCAAAAATGTCAATTATCGCTTGCTCGGTCCTTTCCGCGGAGGCAGGAGTGGTGCGGTTGGCGCAAGTTACAAGAGCAAGAACACGTTCTATTTTGGCGCAACAGGTGGTGGTGTTTGGAAATCCACTGATGGTGGCAGCAACTGGAAAAATGTTTCAGACAAGTTTTTCGGAAGCTCTATTGGTGCAGTGGAAGTCGCTCCCTCCAATGAAAACATTGTCTATGTTGGTGAAGGTGAGAATACCATGCGCGGTAATGTTTCCGAGGGTTTGGGCGGCATGTGGAAGAGTGAAGATGCAGGCAAAACCTGGAAGAATATTGGATTAAAGGATGGCAGGCACATTACCAACATCATCGTTCATCCAACCGATCCCAATATTGTTTGGGCAGGTGTGATGGGACATTTGTTTGGGCCCAATGCAGAAAGGGGTGTGTTCAAAACAACCGATGGTGGAAAGTCCTGGAAAAAAGTTTTGTACGTCAATGAGCAGACAGGATGCGCTGATCTTGTGGCTGAACCTGGAAACCCTTCAGTCTTGTATGCCGGAACCTGGCGCCTGATCCGCACACCTTATAGTCTTGAAAGTGGTGGTGAGGGCAGTGGCCTCTGGAAAAGCACAGATGGTGGTGAAACATGGAACAACATCACCACCGCAAAAGGCCTGCCAAAGGGCACCTGGGGGATTGTTGGTGTGGCCATTGCCCCATCCAATACCGATAAGATTTATGCGATCCTTGAAAATGCAAAAGGCGGATTGTACATGAGTGCTGATGGCGGACAGTCCTGGACTTTGCAGAGCAGTGACAACAACATCCGCCAGCGTGCCTGGTACTATTCAAAAGTATTTGTGGATCCCAAAAACGAAAACCTTGTTTATTGCCCTAATGTGAATTTCATGAAGAGCCGTGATGGTGGAAAGACATTTCAATCGGTGCGCACACCACACGGAGACCACCATGACCTTTGGATTGATCCGGAAGATGGAAAGCGCATGATTGTGGCCGATGACGGCGGTGCACAGGTGAGTTTTGATGAAGGGAACAACTGGAGTTCTTACATGAATCAACCCACTTCCCAGTTGTACAGGGTAAGCACAGACAATTCTTTTCCTTACCGCATTCTGGCTGCACAACAAGATAATTCTACATTACGCATCCGTTCAGCTACTTATGGATCTTATATTACTGAGCAAGACTGGGATGTAACCGCAGGTTCAGAAAGCGGATATGTTGTGGCAGATCCAACCAATCCTGATATTGTTTATGGTGGCAACTATGGCGGATACCTGTCCCGTTTGGACCACAAAACAGGAGAGAACCGTGCCATTTCAGTATGGCCTGATAACCCGATGGGAGCAGGTGCAGATGTCTTGAAATTCCGTTTCCAATGGAACTTTCCCATCTTCTTTTCTCCCCACAATCCCAAGCGTTTGTATTGTGCAGGCAATGCCTTGTTCATGACAGAAAATGAAGGTGCCAGCTGGACACAGATTTCACCAGACCTGACCACCAATGACAAGTCCAAGCAATTGTCCAGTGGCGGTCCCATCACCAAAGACAATACCTCCGTTGAATACTATTGCACCATTTTTACGGCTACAGAAAGCAGTTTGGAAAAAGACCTGCTCTGGACCGGCAGTGATGATGGCCTGGTCAACATCAGCCGCGACGGTGGAAAGAACTGGAGCAATGTTACGCCCAAGGATGCGCCACAATGGATGATGTGGAATGCCATTGAAACCGATCCCTTCAAGAAAGGGGCTGCATACATCACAGGCACACGCTACAAATTAGATGATTATGCGCCATACATCTATAAAACAGAAGACTATGGTCAAACCTGGAAACTGATCACTGCGGGTATCGATCCGATGCATTTTACAAGGGTCATGCGGGCTGATCACAAGCGCGCAGGATTGCTTTATGCAGGAACTGAATTTGGCATGTATGTCAGTTATGATGATGGTGCCAGCTGGCAGTCTTTCCAGTTGAATCTTCCCGTAGTTCCGATCACAGACCTGACCATCAAGAACAATGACCTGATTGTGGCAACCCAGGGCAGGGCCCTTTGGATCATTGATGATTTGACACAGGTGCAGCAAATGGATCCATCCATCAAATCCAAACCACTGCATGTTTTTTCTGTCAACCCTGTGTTAAGGA
>JBIJAE010000144.1:0-4771 GCA_044345895.1 Chitinophagaceae bacterium | reverse complement strand
TTGGGTTTTTGGGGTTTTGGGGTTTTGGGGTTTTGGGGGTTTAGGGGTTTAGGGGTGGATGCCGGTTAGACCCTGAAAATGTCGTTTAAATAATCATTCTTCACTTCTACATAAATCGGTTTGCCATCAAAATGCGTGGCATTGTTGCTGCATTGTGCAAGGCGCTCAACAAGATCGAGCATTTCCATTTCATCCAGTTTTTTTCCTGCCTTCACTGCATGTTTTCTGGCCAGTGTTTTGGCGATCTTTTCCTTGTAGGATTGGTGCAAGGTTGATGCTGCATCCTTTACATCCTCAAGAATCATTTCTATCACCGACTGGTTGTTCTCAGAAGGATGATCTGCCGGGCTTCCCTGCAAGAGGAAAGTATTGTTGCCAAAGGGTTCCAGCTGATAACCCATGTGGAGCAGATCAGGCAAAATATGTTGCAGCAGCTGTGCATCTGTTACAGAAAGATTGATGGCTGTCGGGAACAGGTCCTGTTGGACCGGTATCCCCTTCCCCTTCCACGCATCACTGAACTTTTCAAACAAAACCTGTTGGTGTGCCAGTTGCTGGTGCAGAATGGTCATGCCATTGGGTTGTTCAAAAACAATATAACTGAGATGGATCTGGTGAATAGATGATTGTCCATTTACGCCCAGCGCCCTTGGCACCTCATTGTTGGAGGAAGCGTGAATCGGATTGCCGGGTTTGGGTTGAAAATCCTGAAAAGTTGACTGCTCCGCTAACTGAGACTTTGGCGCCTGATCAAAAAAATCTCTCCAACTGCTGAGATTGCTGGATGATTCAATCCGGTGGGCCTGGTCACGTCCTACAAATGATTTATACAAACCACTGGACCGCACTTCATCTTGCTGCGGTCGGGTGAATGGTTTTGAAATTGCATCAAGCTGTTGTATCCCTGCATCCAAGCCAAAATCAATGGCTGGAGCAATACTGAATTGCGCCAGAGAATGCCGGATCGCAGACTTGATGAATGCATACACCAGCTTCTCATCCTGAAACTTGATCTCCTGTTTGGTCGGATGCACATTAACATCCACGTTGGCAGGATCAAGGTCGATGTACAAGGCAAAGAATGGAAAACTTCCTTGCGGAATCAGTTCTTCATAGGCGCTGACGATGGCATGGCTGAGGTAGGCATTTCTAACAAACCTGTTGTTGACAAAAAGATATTGGTCACCCCTGGTTTTTTTGGCCGTTTCGGGCTTTCCAATAAACCCTGTAATGTCAAGATAATCGGTCTTTTCATCTACCTGAACCAGCTTTGTGGCGTATGTATTTCCCATCAACTGCACCACCCTTTGTTTCAAATTTCCCTTGTCGAGGTGAAATACTTCCTGCCCGTTGCTGGACAGCGAGAAAAATATTTCAGGAAAGGCCAGGGCCACACGGATGAACTCATCGGTGATATGCTTGAGTTCAACAACATTGCTTTTTAAAAAATTTCTTCTTGCAGGCACATTGAAAAATAGATTTTTCATGCTGATGGACGTCCCCACACTGCAGCTGCAAGGGCCCTGCTTCAGGACCTTGCTGTTCTCAATTTCTATCTCCGTTCCAAGCTCATCGCCTTCCCTTCTGGTGCGCAACAAAACCTGTGAAACAGCAGCAACAGAAGCCAATGCTTCACCCCGGAAACCCATGGTCTTGATTTTCTGGAGGTCTTCAATGCCGGTGATTTTGGAGGTGGCATGTCTTTCAAAACAATTCCTTGCGTCTTCCTCACCCATCCCCTTTCCATTGTCCACGACCTGTAAAACCGCCTTGCCCGCATCTTCCACAATCAGCCTGATTTCTGTGGCCCCTGCATCGACTGCATTTTCAAGCAACTCCTTGACCGCACTGCCCGGACGCTGGATGACCTCTCCAGCAGCAATCTGGTTGGCAATATGGGTGGGGAGCAATTGGATGAGGTTGGGCATGGGGGTTGAAGGGTTGAGGGGTTTAAAGGTTTAAAGGTTTAAAGGTTTAGGGGTTTAAAGGTTTAGGGGTTTAGGGATTGAAGGAATTTCATTGGTTTTTCATTTGTTGCTTGGTGTAGAAATAATAACTTACAGCCCTTAAGACCTGCAGATTGGTTTCAGCACATGAAGACATTAAAAACGGCGGTTTTCAATAATCAAAGCCATCGAGAATAATGACATTCAATGCCTGAATCTTTCGCAAGTGATCAAGATTTCAACGCACGAAGTTACTAAAAGACATAGTTATGAGCAGTAGAATTTCCCTTGTTTCAGTGTTGTTCTTGCTTTTTTCATTGGCGTCAAAAGGCCAAAACGCCTCAGCATGGGCTGATAGTGTGATGAAAACACTTTCTCCGGATGAGAAAATTGCACAATTGATCATGGTGAGGCTGTCCAGCATTGACAGCAAAACCAGAACGGTAACTTTTTATGATTCAACAGTGGAGCGTGACATACGGAAATTCAACATCGGTGGAATTTGTCTGTTTCAGGGTGCTCCCGTAAAACAGGCAACCATTGTTAACAGGCTGCAATCCATTGCCAAAACCCCCATCCTGATGGCCATTGATGGAGAGAACGGCGTTGGCATGCGGCTTGACAGTGTTGCAGGACTTCCCAGGATGATGATGCTTGGTGCCTTGCGTGATACAAGTCTGGTATACAGGTATGGTAGCTGGGTAGCTGAACAATGCAGGCAGCTGGGCATCCAGGTGAATTTTGCACCTGTGGTAGACGTGAACAACAACCCCAACAACCCTGTCATCAATGATCGTTCTTTTGGCGAAAACAAGTACAAGGTTGCATCGATGGGCATTCAATACATGCTGGGCATGCGCGACAAAGGCGTGATGGGTTCTGCAAAGCATTTTCCAGGCCATGGCGATGTTGATGTGGATTCGCATCTGGCGATGCCCGTGATCAGCAAATCAAAAGAACAATTGGATAGTCTTGAGCTCTATCCTTTTCAAAGAATATTTGATGCGGGTATCGGAAGCGCCATGATTGGGCACCTGTTCATCCCTGCCATTGACAGCAATGCGAACAGGGTTGCATCAGTCTCAAGAAAAAGCGTAACCAAATTATTGAAAGAGGAAATGGGTTTCAAAGGCATCACTTTCACAGATGCCCTGGAGATGAAGGGCGTTGCCAATGCCTTTCCTGACGGGGCTTCCAGTGTAGAATCATTGATTGCAGGAAACGATATGCTTTGTCTGCCGGGTGATGTTGAAAAAACAATTTCAAAAGTCAAAGGAGCTATTGCCGAAGGCGTTCTAAGCTGGTCACAAATTGATGAACATGTCAGAAAATTATTGCTGGCAAAATACCAAACAGGACTGGCCAACTGGAAACCTCTTCCCCTGGAAGGACTGGCCATGAGATTGAACGAAAAAACAGATGGCTTAAAAAAAGAGATTGCGGAGAAAGCCATTACGCTCGCAAAACTCGAAGATAGAACAGCATTTCCTTTGCCTGCTGGAAGAACAGCATCCGGCCATTCTCAAACCACTGGCGCAACAGAAGGCATCAACAAACCAGGACAATCTTTTGGGAATTATGCATTGTTGGAAATTGGCAAGAACAGGAACACGGCCTTTGCTTCTGCGATAAGAAAGAACTACAATGCAGATGTTTTCCTATTCGACAATTCAAAAACAGCGGCAGCGGCAGATAGCCTGATGGAACTGCTCAAGGGCTATGACAAAATCATCATGGCAGTACATGAATTACCCAGGTTTCCTGCCAATAATTTTGGTATCAGCAACGAAGTGATTCGTCTGGTCAACACAATAAACGCTTCAACATCAAGCTCCCTTTTCATATTTGGAAATCCATATGCGGCAAAAAGTTTCTGTGAGGCAAAAAACATCATGGTCTGTTATGAAGATGATGCCATTGTGCAGGAAGCTGCAGCAAAAATGCTCAGTGGCGTATTGCCAACAGAGGGGTCCTTGCCCGTTAGCGTTTGTGCTTCGATGCCCGCAGGAACAGGAATCCTGACGCCAGCAATGACAGCGTACAGCACCGATAAAAAATTATCAAGCGGTATTGATAAAATGGTAAAAGTAGACTCCATCATCCAGGATGCCATCCGCCAAAAAGCCGCTCCTGGCATGGCTTTGCTGGTCATCAAAGACGGCAAAATCATTGAGCAGAAAACGTATGGAAACATGAGCTATGAGGCGACGGAAAAGGTGACGCAAGAGTCCGTATATGATATGGCTTCTGTAACAAAAATTTGTGCCACCACACTGTCCATCATGAAATTGTATGATGAGAAAAAAATCCGGCTTGATGGTACGCTGGGCGATTACATCCCTTGGGTCAGGGGTTCCAACAAGGCCAATATCACCCTCAGGGATGTGCTGTTGCACCAGGCAGGCCTGAAGGCCTGGATACCTTTTTACAAGGAGATCTCAGACAGTGTTACCATGAAGGCGAAGCCCGGTTATTTCAGCAAAATCAACAATGCGAAATACAATGTTAAGGTTGATGACTCCTTGTACATGAGAACGGACTGGAGGGATACCATGATCAGCAGAATCCTTACTTCATCTGTGGACAGCAAGAAACCCTATATCTACAGCGACAATGATTTCATTTTTCTGGGAGAAGTGGTGAAGGCCGTCAGCGGACAATCATTGGACCAGTATGCATGGAATAATTTTTATCGACCGCTTGGATTCAGGAGCACAGGATTCAACCCTACTGCTTACATGAAAAAAGCGACCATTGCACCAACCGAGCAAGATCCCTACTTCAGGGAAAGGTTGGTGAGAGGATATGTACACGACCCCGGCGCA
>JBIJAE010000246.1:0-3109 GCA_044345895.1 Chitinophagaceae bacterium | reverse complement strand
TTCCCCCCTCTACCAATATTGGCAAAGGGTTATACATTGGGCATTGGGGGACAATTATTGTCAATGGTAATACAATTATCGGCGATTACTGCAACTTATCCCCCGGAGTAACCATCGGCCAAACGAACAGAGGAAAAAACAAAGGCGTTCCAATTATTGGTAACAGGGTATGGATAGGCACCAATGCAGTAATTGTGGGAAATATTAGCATTGGAGATAATGTAATGATTGCCCCCAATGCCTTTGTTAATTTTTCTGTACCCTCCAATAGTTTGGTTATTGGAAATCCTGCTTCCGCTCAACCAAGAGAAGATGCTACAGATGGGTATATTAATTATACCACCACTGACCACTCAGCGTAATTCTTTACATCATGATGAATCCGCAATCAATTGCTTTTGTTATACATGGTTTGCCCATGGGAGGAGCTGAGAAATTTCTGATCAGCATTGTCAATCATATGTTTGATCTCAAGTATGATCCAATTGTAATTCTACTCAGTGATGATGATACATTGGCCGGAGAAATAACTCCCGGTATCCCGATCATCAAAGTCTTAAAAAAGTCGCGATATGATTTGTCCATCTCTGCTCGGATAAAACAACAAATTATGGCACATGGTGCGAGAAAGATATTTTGTGTTAATCCTTATTCCTATTTTCTTACAAAAATGTCTTTCATCTTCGATAATAAGTTTCAACTATTTCTTTCTCCACATACTACAAAACCATTCTCTTTTTATAATTGGTTTCAAACCTTTGTTTATTACAGGTTCATTGGAAAACGCGACACCATGGTTTATCTCTGTAATAAGCAACAAGAATATTTAACAAAAAAATACCTGCTTCCGGAATGCACACAAGCAGTCATTTACAATGGTATCAATACAGATACCTTCAATCCTGCTCTTTTTATTGGCATGGATCGAAAAGCCATACGGTCATCTTTTTCTATAGATATTCATGACAAGTTGATTCTTTTGGTTGCACGCATCAATCCTGAAAAACGCCACACTGACGCCTTAAAAGCATTGTCAATTATTCATAAAATGGGGGAAACTGATAAGCCACACCTCATGATTGTGGGGTCTGGCAATAAACAATTGTCGGAAAGACTCAAAGAACTTGTTTCTATTTTACAATTGGATGGTTATGTTCATTTTATGGGCAATCATTCAGATGTCAGAATTTTCTATTACATCTCTGATATGTTTACACTAACATCAGAAAGTGAAACATTTTCGATTGCGGCCCTTGAAGCCATGGCTTTTGGATTGCCATGCGCTTTGACTGATGTTGGTGGTGCCAGGGAAATGATAGTTGAGGACTGGAATGGCACACTTGCTGATCCTTTACATCCTGGGTCTATTGCAAAATCATGGTTAAATGCACTAAAGAACAACCAGAATGGCCAATCAATCAGGCAGCATATAGAAAAACGGTTTTCTCTTCCTCGCATGCTGAATCAATACGTCAATTTATTATCGCAGCCTTTGGTTCAGTAAGCACAGTTCGTCATTTATTTCTCATCAACATCTCTTACTCAACAATCGTTCATGTTGAATTTCAATCATGTTTTATTTGTAGGGCCCCAAAATGAAAAGGGGGGCATTGGCGCAGTTCTTGAAACTTACCGAATTGAAATGAATGGATTTAAAATCATTTCTACCTACCCATCAACTCCCAGGTTCAATAAACATCTCTATTTTCTAAAGCAATTTGCCAGTATTTTCAAGCTATTGATAACAGATGATGAGATTAGAATACTTCATATTCATTGTGCATCAAGGGGTAGTTTCATCAGGAAATCAATGGTTGCCCTGTTGGGAAATGCACTAGGAAGAAAAACGATCATGCATATTCATGGTGGTTTGTTCCATAGGTTTTACCAGTCATCCGCTTTCATGACCTTCCTGGTTCGTTCGATCCTTCGCTCTTGTGATCGGGTAATTTGTTTGACCACAGAATGGAGCAAGACCTTTAATGAAGAGTTGGGTTTAGTGAATCTCTCTGTTGTCTTGAACCCGGTGAGGGCTTATCCTTTTAAGACCTATCATGATAAGTATAGTACCATTTCATTGTTATTCCTGGGAACGATTACAGAAAACAAAGGCATTTTTGAACTCGTCAAATATCTTCAACAAAACCCATTCTACTTGCAGCATAAAATAAAGCTGACCATATGTGGGGAAGGTGAATCAGATAAGCTTGTCACACTGATCAATAAGGAAAATAAGGTTGGGAATATATTTTTTGAAGGATGGGTTGACGGCACCAAAAAAGATGAATTGATTGCCGCAACTGACATATTTATCTTGCCCTCTCATTATGAAGGTCTTCCCATGGCCATTCTCGAGGCCATGTCTGCTGGGAAGCCAATTATTTCAACTTCAGTTGGGGGAATTCCTTCCGTTGTTCAACCTCAACACAATGGTTGGTTGATTGATCCTGGAAAAATCAATCAACTTGATCCTGTACTTGATCAGATTTTCAATAACCCAGGAATCGTTTCCTCTTTTGGTCTCAATGCTTTTGCTGATGCAAAAGCCTTTCATGTCCAAGGCATTGTTTCAAAGTTGAATACCATATACAACGAACTGCTTGCAACCAATTAATTTCTATTCTTTTCATCACATAAATTATCTGACATGAATATTTTGGGACATGCCCGTTTTTGGATTATTGACGTTTTAAGAGGAACCAATATTGTTGCTACACTCAAAAAGTTGAGAAAAGAGCAGTATCTAGACTACAAGACACTTTCCAATTTATCACACTCCAACTACAAAAATATTATTGAAAAAGTAATACCGTCTACGCAATACTACAGCAATCTTGGAACAAGTGTTGCTACCTCAGTATTGACAAAAGATATTATCAGGAAAAATACAACGGCCTTCTTTTCCAAAAGTTTCACCCAAAAAAAATTTATAAAAGGTACCGGGGGTTCAACCGGAGCACCACTTGTTTATTATACCACAAACGAAGCACAATCATTCATGTGGGCAGGAATCCTCTTGTCATGGGAAACACTGGGGTATCAATTGGGTGATAAAGTTGCATTTGTAGCCGGTACCTCTTTGGGAAAAAATGATCTCAAACATACAGTT
>JBIJAE010000143.1:0-4815 GCA_044345895.1 Chitinophagaceae bacterium | reverse complement strand
GTGTTGGCCTTGTTTTGATGGGTGACAGAACCGCTACTGGTGCTTACAACAGTAATTATGCGAGCTTGTCAACTGCATATCATCAGGCCCTGGACGAGGAAGGATTTCAACACCTCGCAGTAGGGTTTCAGGGAAGTTTGGGTGCAAGGATGCTTGATTACAACCGCATCTCTTTCAACAGTCAGTTTGCCAGCAGAGGATTTGATCTCTCACTATCCAACAATGAAAATTTTGTAACAAGAAGAAGCAGCTATTTTGATTTCAATCTTGGTGTGATGTACAATTACCTGAAAGACCGAAACAGGTTTTACATTGGTGCATCCTATTACCATATCAACCAACCCCGTATGAGCTTTTTAGGTAACGATGAATACGTTTTACCTGCTCGGGCAACCGTTCATACAGGTGCATCTTTTTTGGTTGGTGCACAGGGGGAATTGTTTCTAAGCGGTCAATTCATGAATCAGGCTGGCGTCAACAACACTACAATCGGCGCTGCTTATGGATACAGCCCATATCAATCGGATGATAACAATGTATTTTACGCCGGTTTATTTTACAGGCACAAGGATGCTGTTTATCCCTACCTGGGTTATCTGATCAATGATATACAGATTGGCCTGAGTTATGACATCAACACAACAGGTATTCAAACAGGTAATTCCAGAAACAGGAGTTTTGAGCTCTCTGTCATTTATCATTTTTTTGATCCCAACTCCATCAGAAGGGTGATGCCCTGGTATTAAAAGGGCTTACCAGGCAATGCCATAGTCTTCGCCGTGGTTGCTTGATCCACCCCAAAGGCTTCCATGTTTCCAGTCAAATTGTATCGCATTGATCGGACCTGATGTCCTTTCAGTAAAGCTCAAGGTATAGCCCATCTTTTTCAAGGCTGCTCTAACTGATTCAGGTGTTTTGTCTTGCAATAAAATACTGCCTGGTCTGGGTTTCCTTTCCTCTGTTTTGGTCCCACCAAGGGATAGCCACAACTGGTTTGAGTTGATGTTGGCGGCTTCTGAGGCCTGTTGAACAGTCATGCCAAATTCAACCACATTCAGGAAAAACTGCAGCAGGTTCTGGTCTTGTGTATCTCCACCTTGAACGGCAAATGATAGGAATGGTTTGCCATCCTTCATCGCGAGGCTGGGTGTAAGCGTAACGCGTGGACGTTTTCCAGGGGCAACCACATTGAATGGATTAAGGGTGGAGTCTAATACAAAACTCTGCATCCTTTGGCTCATGCCCACACCTGTTTTTCCTGCAATGCAGGCAGGAATCCAACCTCCGCTGGGGGTAATGGAAACCACCCAGCCTTCAGCATCGGCGGCTTCTACAGATGTTGTTCCCCTCCATAACCTGTCCTGATAATCATGCTCAGCCATGGCAATGGCGCCTGAATCGTGGGCAGGAACGAAATTTCTTTTGCTGCTGTCAAATCCTGCAAAACCTCTTTTAGAAAGCAGGCTGAGGTAGGGGTTTGTTCTTCCCTCAAATGGATAAGGATCTCCGGGTCCAATGTTGGCGTCATTCTTATCAGGGTTGATCTGTGCGGCCCTCATTTTTGCATATTCCTTGCTGAGCAAACCTTTGATGGGTTGCTTTGGTCCAAAATAAGGATCGCCATAATAAAAGTCTCTGTCTGCAAAGGCCATGCTCATTGACTGGTAAACAGTATGGATGTATTTCGTGCTATTGTATCCCATCGATTTCAAGTCAACATTTTCAAGGATGTTCAAGGCTTGTAACATGGATGGTCCCTGTGTCCAGGATTGCAGTTTGTAGACATCAATTCCTTTGTAGTTGGTATGGGTTGTTTCCTCTTCGATGGGTTTCCAGTTGGCCAGGTCTTGTTTTGTAATCAATCCACCTTGTTCCTGACAGCCCCTTACAAATTCAGTGGCAATATCACCCTTGTAAAACCTGTCATAGGCAGCCATGATAGCGGCTTTCCTTGACATGCCTTTTTTAAGGGCCAGCTGCTCGGCTTCCACCATTTTGGACAGGGTGATGTAAAGCTCTTCTTGTTTGAAGATTTCACCAGCCTCAGGGGCTTCTCTTTTTTCTCCTGCATGGGGAAGAAATACTTTTTTGCTGTAGGGCCATTCTTTGATTCTTTCTTTGCCCCTTTCGATGCTGTTGGCTGTTTGTGCATCAATCGGGTAGCCTGATGCAAGTTGCATGGCGGGTGCCAATACCTGTTTCAAACTCATCGTGCCATAGTTGGCCAGCATATGACAAATGCCCCCGGGGGTACCTGGGGTGGTGGCGGCCAATGGTCCATATTCTGGTGGGAAATTGTATCCCTTTCCTTTAAAAAATGCAGGGGTTGCACCGGTTGGCGCTACTCCCATGGCATTTAGGGCAATTACTTTTTTGGTTTTGGGATTGTAGATGATGGCCTGGGTTTCTCCTCCCCAGCTCAACACATCCCACATGGTACAGGTTGCCGCAAGCATGGCACAAGCGGCATCTACTGCATTTCCACCCTTGTTGAAAATAGTGGCTCCCGCGGTTGCTGCCAGTGGCTTTCCCGTAATGGCCATCCAATGCTTTCCATGCAAAGGGGGTTTCTGTGTTTGTTGTGCAAATGCAGGCCCAATCATTACCAATGCAATTAAACCAGATACGATATGCTTTCTCATAACCTTGTATTTGTTAATGGAATTTACCTTTTTCATGATCAAACCAACCTGTTGTAGCATTACAAGATATTGAAAATTGCTTTGTCTTGCTTCCTTTGTTCAGTCCTGACGGGGTTTGTTCTTACGGGAACGATTTCGTAAAAAGATGCCCTGAATGCCCAAGCACCACCTGTGTTTTTGTATATTTGAATCCTTAACTTCAACGTATGGATATCAGGTTTGCTATTGGGAAAAATGAGACAAAGGCTTTGGATACAAACGGGCTGCGGGACAATTTCCTGGTAAGCGACCTGTTTCAGGCAGACAAGCTGAAACTCACTTATTCCCATTATGACAGGATGATCATCGGTGGCGTATTGCCAGTGAAAAAAGCAATTGCCTTGACCAATCCTGCTGAGTTGCGTGCGGATTTCTTTCTGGAGAGAAGGGAATTGGGAATCATCAACATCGGTGGCAAGGGAGAAGTGGTGGTTGATGGAAAAAAACATGGTCTGAAAAAACTCGAGTGCTTGTATGTGGGAAAGGGGGCTAAAAAAATAACCTTCAGCTCTGCTGATAAAAAAGATCCAGCCAAATATTATTTGCTTTCTGCACCTGCGCATCATGCGTATCCTACACAAAAATTCACCAAAGAGCAGGCTTCACCAGTAGCATTGGGCGACGCATCCACATCCAACAAAAGAACTGTTTACAAGTACATCCACAGGGATGGCATTCAAAGTTGTCAGCTCGTTATGGGATTGACCGTTTTGGAAAAAGGAAGTGTATGGAATTCGGTTCCTCCACATACCCATACCCGCAGGATGGAAGTTTACCTGTATTTTGATCTCGATGCATCCCAGCGCCTTTTCCATTTCATGGGAGAGCCGCAGGAAACAAGGCATATCGTCATGGCCAATGACGAGGCGGTAATTTCTGCTCCATGGAGCATGCATTTTGGAAGTGGCACATCCAACTATTCCTTTATCTGGGGCATGGCAGGGGAGAACCTTGACTATACAGATATGGATCCCGCCCCCATCACTACACTGAAATAAACAATCAACAAGAACCATAAAATACATCACAATGTCAAAGAAAGTTGTAACCCTTGGAGAGATCATGCTCCGTTTGTCAACACCAGATTTTAAGCGTTTTGTTCAGGCCGATACATTTGACATTACCTATGGTGGTGGTGAAGCCAATGTTGCCGCAGCCTTGTGCAACTATGGGCTCAACGGAACATTTGTAACCAAAGTTCCCAACAATCCGATTGGTCAGTCTGCTATCAATCACCTTCGCCGCTATGGTGTGGACACACAGTTCATCGCCAGGGGTGGTGACAGGCTTGGTATTTATTTCCTGGAGACTGGCGCTTCCATGAGGGCCTCACAAGTTGTTTACGACAGGGCTGGCGCATCCATCGCAGATGTTGATGCTTCAGAATTTGATTTTGATAAAATCCTTGATGGAGCAGATTGGTTCCATACAACAGGTATTACTCCTGCCTTGTCAGACAAGGCAGCAGCATTGACCGAGGCGGCTTTGAAAGCAGCCAAGGCCAAAGGCATTACCACCAGCATCGACCTGAACTACCGCAAGAAATTGTGGAGCAAGGAAAAAGCAAGGGAAGTGATGACTAGGCTTTGTCAGTATGTTGACGTTTGCATCGGCAACGAAGAAGACGCTGACACAACACTTGGCTTCAAGGCAAAAGATACCGATGTTACCAAGGGTGAGTTGGATCTTGATGGATTCAAAGATGTTTTCAAGCAAATGAAAGAGAAATTCGGATTCAAATACATCGCTTCTTCATTGCGTGAAAGCCACAGTGCCAGCGACAATGGATGGAGTGCGTTGGTCTATGATGGTACTGAGTTCTACCATACCAAGAAATACAATGTTCGCATCGTTGACCGTGTGGGCAGTGGCGACAGCTTTGCAAGCGGACTGATTTATGGATTGGTTACCGGAATGCCAATGCCCGAAGCGGCAGAATTTGGTGTTGCGGCCAGTGCCATCAAACATACCATCCCTGGAGACCTCAACCATGCAACATTGGGAGAAGTGAAAGACCTGATGAAGGGTGATGGCAGCGGAAGGGTACAGCGTTAATCCAATCAAAACAAGGCTAAAATAAACGATCATGATCATTGATTCAGTGCAGAATGCAAGCAAATATTGCAGTGTACAT
>JBIJAE010000142.1:0-4851 GCA_044345895.1 Chitinophagaceae bacterium | reverse complement strand
TACTCCAATACCTACCTGAGCAAAGTTTGACAAAGAAAAGCATAGCATCAATGAGAGTAGTAAAAATTTCATATTCATATTGGTTTTAAAGATTTCTAACGAACAATTATTATTGTTCCTTAGAAAAAGCCAAAATATAAAAAAAATTTATTTTGCGAATGAAAATATTCTTCTTTTTGGATGGAGGACACAAGAAAGTTCATTCCTGGCATCTAAGTTAGTTTGTATTGACCCCTTAATTTTTGGACAGAATGGGGTTAGAATTTGAGACAATATTGGATATTTATTTAGTTTTATAGCGTCCTTCTTGCTTTTGACATATTTCCTCAATTTAGTGACTTAATTGATTAAATAATTATGTTCAGCTATTTAGGGGGTCAATACATTAACAATAGCACCTGAGCAGGTATATTAGGCCAACACTTCCGCTCAGTTCACCTGGCATGAGCCTTGTTATCATGGCCTCCTTGGAGTTTTAAGGGCGCTTACATGTGATATTAATCACTCTTTATGGAAAAAATCCCTGTTAACTTTGAATACAAGTTGTATTTGATGTAACAGATTACATAAATGCCAAGAATCGGTGATAATCCTCCTGGTCTTAGAACTTTAACAACCAATGGAAATTTTAAATCAATCAAATAAAAATTACTAAATATAAGATATGGCTAAAAATAATATCGGTATTGAGATCAAGAAAGCAGAGAAGTTGATTCAAACATTGAATGAATTGCTTGCCAATACACAAGTTTTTTATGTAAATGTGCGTGGATTGCATTGGAATATCCAGGGAGATAAGTTTTTTGAATTGCACATGAAATTTGAGGAGTTATACAACGACTTGAATATCAAGGTAGATGAAATTGCCGAGCGAATTCTTACCCTTGGTGGGCAACCTTTTCATGCCTACAGTCAATATTTGAAAGAAGCATCCATAAAGGAGTTAAAAGATATTAAATCCGCAACTCCTGCAATAACGGCAATTGTTAAATCATTGGGAGTTTTAATAGAACTGGAAAGAAAATTACTGGCTCTTGCCAATCAAGCTGGTGATGAAGGAACAAGTACATTAATAAGTGATTATATTAGTATGCAGGAGAAACAGAGTTGGATGTATTCTGTTTATTTAAAAAAGTAAGCATTTTGTCAGCAAATCTGAGGCATAATTATTATCAAATAAATACATGCAAGTATGCCGAAAAGGATTCCCATAAGCACAGGATAGATAATTAAATCTTTTCTGTATTTAGGTTCTAATGAATGCGCAAGTATACCATGAATGCTTGCTGTAAAGAGTGTATAAATTAAAGCTGTAATCCAAATGATATTCTTATTTCCTTTTATTTCAGGTTGAGATAATATTAAAATCAATGTTCCTATGGTCAATACTGCAATCGTCCAATATAATTTCTTTGCCATTTCTGAAATTACTCACTGATGATGTTTCTAATACTGAGTAATCTCATCTGATTCTCTGATTGTAAACGCTATGTTATTGTATAGATACTTGTTTTAAAAGCAATCGTTTTTTGGTCGGTATCAGCTGCTGCCTTCGTATTTAATTGTCAGTATTAGGATTGGCAAATCCACTCCCTGCATCAGACTTGTGGGTTTCTAGCTTTTACCTCCAGCCTGCATGTTATTTTCAACTTTATTTACCACTGCCGACGAAAGTGACTGTGGTTACAAAAAATCCGATTACTGCACATTCCAGCCAAGATCGAAATTTTGTCAAGTTTTTAGGCATTCGAGACAAATTTACGTTCATGTTACACGAAGATTTTTGAAGGTGATCCTTCGTGTAACATTCGTGTAACAAAAGGGGGTAAAATGTTACAGTAGGGGCATAAAAAAACCACCATAACAGCTGTTACAGTGGTTTTCGTGACCCCGTCAGGATTCAAACCTGAAACCTTTTGATCCGTAGTCAAATGCTCTATTCAATTGAGCTACGGGGCCGATTTGGGGTGCAAATATACGAATTTTGTAAATTAAACAGACACCAATTGGTATTGAATTTGAATAATTCCCAATTTATTCAGGATGCGCATGATAAAATAGGTAGGGTCCCACTCATACTTCTTAACGGCGAACTTTGCTGATTTGGGGAAATAATGGTGGTTGTTCTGGAACAATTCGCCCAGAAGGAAAATACCCCAGCGTTCAGAGTTCCTTGAATGATCGCCATTGTCGAAATTGGAGTAGCCGTATTTGTGTCCTACCCAGTTCACGATAGCGCCCTGCACAGGCCCCATCAAGGCATGAATAGGGAGCAACAGGTACCAGTACCAGGCAGGGGCAAAGGCCACATAGAAAGACACATATCCGGCAATCCATAATATTCTGGTAAGCAGGCTGTCGCCAATTTTATCCATTTTACTCCAAACCGGGAGATAGTCTTTTGTAAACTCAGGATCAGGAACGTTTTTGCCCACAAGGAAAGCATTGTAAATATTTCGGGTATGCATCATCATGTCCCATACATCCTTGAAAAAATGGGGAGAGTGGGGGTCTTTCTCCGTATCACTGTAGGCATGGTGCATACGGTGCATCACCGCATATGCCCTGGGCACCAGGTAGCTGGAGCCCTGAAAGAACCAGGTTAAAAAATAAAACGTCTTCTCCCAGAACGGACTGGTCAGGTACATTTTGTGGGATGCATAGCGGTGCAGAAAGAAAGTGTGAAAGAACAAAGATGAAAACCAGTGAATAAAGAAAAAAGCAAGAATCGCTACCATCTTGAGTTGATTGAAAAATTGAACTTGCAAGTTAGTGCATGCACGCTTGCCTTCATTTTTTGTTGAACAGATTTCACAAGACTTTAATCAATAATCAAATCTCATGAACGCTTCCAAAGCGGCATACTGTGGAAGACCCAATTGGTCATACAATTGGGAGGTATCAGCATTGCGGTCTTCCGCTCTTTGCCAGAATTCCCTGCTGTCAGTTCCCTGAAAAACAACACCGTCTTTTTGTGACTGGTGGATGAAGATGCCATTGCGTTTTTGCAATACCTGGTCGGGGCTCATGGGAATGGCCATGTCAATGTCCCACATGTCCCACTCTGCCCATGCCCCACGGTAGAGCCAGAGATTGCAATTGGCAACTGATTCATCACCTTCTGCTTTTAACCGTTGAAGTGCTGCATACATAACATCAAAACAAACCTTGTGCGTGCCATGTGGATCAGCGAAATCTCCAGCAGCAAAAATCTGGTGAGGCTTGATTTTCCGAATCAAATCCATGTGAATTTGAATATCCACTTCTGATGGGGGATTCTTTTCAATCAATCCGGTTTCATAGAAAGGCAGGTTCATGAAATGCATGTTTTCGTCCTTCACACCCACATACCTGCAGGTTGCCCTTGCTTCCGTTCTGCGGATCATGCCTTTGATGCTCCTGATTTCTGGCGTATCTTTTTGGTACTGTGTTTTTGTTTTGATGAATCCTGCAGCATCTTTCCAAATATTGCCTGCAAGGCTCTTGTCGATCTCAAAATAGCTGTCAAATTCTACAGCAAAGTCGATTTGACGCATGACGAACTCATCACTCACTGCAATATTACCAGAGGTTTGGTAGCCAACATGAACATCATGACCTTGCTGAACCAAGCGTATAAAAGTTCCACCCATGGAGATGATGTCATCGTCTGGGTGAGGGGAGAAGATGATGACCCTTTTGGATGCTGGATGTCTTCTTTCAGGGTGCCTTGGAATGTCTTCCATTGGTTTACCGCCAGGCCACCCGGTGATGGTGTCCCTTAGTCCGTTGAAAACACGCAGGTTTACCTCTGCAACTGGGCCATGTCTTTCAATAAGATCGGCCAGGCCCTCGCTCAGGTAGTCTTCCCTGGTCAGCATCAGCAATGGTTTTCCCAATGCAATGGCCATGCTGCAAACGGCTTTTCGGATGGTTTTTTCTGTCCACTCAATCTGTCCTGCAAGCCAGGGCGCCTTGAACCTTGTGAGCTCCTGAGAAGAGGCTTCATCAAGGTAAAACATGCAGTTATGGTGTTCCTGTAAGAAAGAAGCAGGAACGCTGTCGGTGATTTGCCCTTCAATGGAGTCTGCAACGATGGGAGCTTTGCTTTCTCCGAATGCCATGAGGATAATTCTTTTTGCATTCAGGATAGAAGCAATTCCCATGGTAACGGCAAGCCGGGGAACCTGGGAGATATTTTCAAATTCATATGCATTGGCAAGTCTGGTGCTATTGTCCAACGCTGCAATCCTGGTGATGGAATTCCTGCTGGAGCCGGGTTCATTGAACCCAATGTGTCCATTTACGCCTATGCCAAGGATTTGAATGTCTATTCCTCCAGCATCAGCAATTGCTTTTTCATAAGATGCTGCATAGGAATGGATATTGGCTTTCTCAATCGTGCCGTCTGGAATGTGAATGTTGGAACGATCAATATCGACATGCGAAAAAAGAAAACTGTTCATGAACCTGTGGTAGCTCTGTGCAGTATCGGGTTTCATGGGATAATACTCATCCAGGTTGAAACTGATCACATTTTTAAAACTCAGTCCCTCTTCCCTGTGAAGCCTAACCAATTCTGCGTAAAGTGTTTTGGGGGTAGAGCCAGTTGCCATGCCCAGGACACAATTTTTTCCAGCCGCGGCCTTTTCTCTGATGAGTTTGGCGATCTCAGCGGCAATGATTTTGGTGGCCTGTTTGGCGCTTGTATGGATGGATATGGGAATTTTCTCAAATGAATCTATCATTGCTGGATTGTTATAGGTTTGGGTCAAAAATGAATACTTTCAAAAATAATTTAAAAATTCGAAGAATCAATTTGAATCAGTTATTCCGCACCAATTACTGTAACCTGATTTCAAATATTTCTGG
>JBIJAE010000141.1:0-4854 GCA_044345895.1 Chitinophagaceae bacterium | reverse complement strand
TGGAGAAACCACCTGGAGCTGTACGATCTTGTTATGACAGCTTGCCGTTTGTAGTGGATAAAAATCCACGCCATATTGTGCAACATTCACGACTGTTCTTGCGGCAACCGCATTGCAGCCCAAACTGTCTACTATGGTCAACTTGATATTATAACTGCCCGGCTTAGCGAATATGTGTTGTACAGGTCCTGACAGGATGTTCACAACAGGGCTTCCGTCACCAAAATCCCATAGCCGGGATGTCAACTTATTGATACCATCACCAGTTGACCTGTCCTGAAAAGATACAGGCAGGTTTTCGCAACCAGATGTTGAAGAAAGGCTCACATAGCTGGCGATTGGCCCTGCTACCATGATATCTTTTCGTGGGCTGGTGTATACGCACCCATTCTGATCAATGACTCTCAGTTGCATGGTATACAAGCCCCGCTTGGCATTTGTGGGATACTTACAAAGATCTGCAATATTCACTTTCGGATTGGCTGTTGAAGTTTGTCCCGTAAATCCACAACCATAATCCCAATCGTATGATTTGATCATTTTGGCATTTTCTGGAAGCGAATTCAAGACCAGAAATGTATCAGCAATGCAAATGGGGCTGCGCATTGATTCAAAATTGATTCCACTTTCACTTGTTGCAAATACAATGGCAGAATCAGTAAAGGTACATCCACCCCCGGAAACTTTTAACGTAACGGTGTATTGTCCGGATCTGGCATAACGATGATTCAGTGTGTCTTTCTTGACAGTATAGTTTCTTGTATCCCCATCACCAAACTTCCACTCCCACAAATCAACCTTTCCTGAGGAGTTTTCGTTTACAACTTTATCCAGGGTATTTTGACAATCCCCAATTACCGAAAAAAGAGCAACAACACCCCTAACATTGATGTACTTGGCTTTCTCAATTGTTCGGGCACATCCATTCTGGTATACCGTTAATTTGACGTCCAGTGTTTCGATTTTCTTGAAATTTTTAGAGAATTCATTTTGATCAACTGAATCGCCGTTGGAAAACTTCCACTTGAAACCTGTTACATCTGGCCCAATGTATTTGAACTTGAATGGAGTACTTGCACATGTATCAATTGGCGTGGCCGAAAAATCAAAATCTTTTGGAAGCTCTCCAACTTTCACCTCCCAATTATAGGACTTGTTACAACCCGAAGAACTCACTATGTCAACATTAATGTCGTACTTCCCACTGTCGGTTAACACAATATTGCCAGGATCCTTCAACAGTGATGAAAAGATGATCTTGCCTTTTTTGTCTTTGACCGACCATTTCCAGGAGGTAATCAACGGTTCAATATTGAATTTAATATTGGGCCTTACTATCAATGGGGCACAACCACTATCAGGAAGGTTGGATTTAAGAATAACTGGAGGCTGAATTGAAATGAGGCTATTCTTAGTTTTTGTAAATGAACAGCCCTTGTCGGTGATCGCCGTCAAGGAGACGCCAAATACACCAGCACGAATATACTTGTGCTTTATGGTATCGCTAAATGGGAGGTTTTCGGTTTGCGTTGAGCCATCGCCAAAATTCCACAAGAGCTTTGTTATGTTGCCTGCTGATTTGTTGTTGAATTTCACATCAAATGGGAAATCACAGCTGGATACATTATCCTCAATAAAATCTGGAATGGGGATAGGATCAATTCTGATACTCTTTTCAAAAAAAGTATTGCAGGTTCCAAACTGGGACTCGAGCTTAACAACATAAGTGCCTGGGGCATTGAATTGGTAGCTCAGGTCTTTGGTTGTGGCTTCTTTTACTCCATTGATGAACCAGACCTGACTAATGGGATCAGGATTGGATTGGTTGATAAAATTGACAGTTGATTTGTCGCAAGCAGAATCAGGCGCGGAAAAAATATTCACAACCTGACTTGGAGGAAGTACGTAATCATAGTTCAATACATCACTGCACCCGGCCTGATTGGTCACAGTTAGTGAGATCCTGTAACTGCCTGATTGAAGAAAAGTTATGAATGGGGAGAAGTCAGTACTATTTGTAATCACGGCTGCACCAGTTCCAGTAACTTCCCATTTGTACGTTAGACCAGTCCCAGAAAAGTTAGCCGCTTGCACAGTTATGGGAAACTTACATGAATTGGCGGGCGGAATATAAAAATCAGCTACAGCATTGTCAATGACTTTGATAAAATCACCAGCCGATTCACCTGAAACCTTACATCCATATTCGGTACCCAAGGTTAAGGCAACTTTTCTATTACCCGCCAGTGTATAGGTATGAGCAACGGCTGGCGTAGCAGTAATGGAATTGTTACCATCACCAAAATTCCACTCCCAACTGACAATTTTGTCTCGGAATATTTTTCCAGTGGCAGGGTCCTTTATTTCTGCAGAAAGAGACTTATCAGTAAGGTTTACCTTTAAAGGGCTACATCCAGAATTGATATCGGACGAAAATGTGACACTGGGCGCGGGATAAATGATGACTTGTTGTGTAAATGCAGAGACTTCATTCCCAGGATTTTTTACAGTGAGGTTGACGTAATAAACACCAGGATCTGTGTACACCTTGATTGGATTTGTAGCTTTGGATGTGGTTCCATCACCAAAATTCCAGTCATTGACAAAAATGCCCCCCGTAGTTTCGTTTGTGAATTTTACGATAGCCCCCTCCCCCGGCTTGAGGCAGGAGGTTTGCATGTTGTAAGAGAAAGAGGCAGAGAGTTGCGCATTTGCATTACCTAAAAGGCATAGGAACAAGACAACACAGCACAAAGGAATTTTAACATTACCAACGAGATTAAAAAAAAATCTATTTTTTGTCTGGTTCAAAACAAACTGTGTTACAAATTTTCAAAGGTTGAGAATGCATGTTTACACCCATTTAATCTTTTATTTTTTCATGAGCCGCATGGTTGAAATTGCACCATTCTGCTCACTCCTGGCCTCTACGAAACTGGTCCCTGATTTTGTAATGAACCAGGTAAAATTCAATCGCTGCAAGCTGTTGTTTCCTGGAGGAAAACTGGCTTGGATGGTCAGTGCAGTCTTGTCACTCTTCCAAGTTCCCTTCACGGTAGTAGTTGACTTGATGGCTTCAACAGAACCGTCTTTGAGAAACAGGAATTCATATCCATTGAACTCCTGTTTGACATCAACAGCAGCAGCAGTGAAAACATCTACTACCCATCTCCCACTGGTCATGATGGTAACAATCAGGTCTTCAGCAACAGTTTCCTGCACCTGCTGCTTCACCTTCTCACATGATCCAAATGTGAAAAGAATTAACCCAAGGAACAAGGTTAAGAAATACTTGTTGCTATGATTCATATCTCTTTGCAGTTTATCCAAATAACATACAACGATTATCCTGCCATTATATTGCACGATGACCCGATAAAAACAAAAATTAAATTATTTGAGCATCCTTTGCCATCCCACAAACACACCAGCGTTTTTTGCAGCGGCGTTGTACAAAGGAACCAGGTGGCTTTCAATCCAGGGATAATCAGGCTCTTCTTTCTTTCTCAAGACCAACGCAAAGGTCTGTTGAGTGCCGCCGGCCTTGTTGGGCAGGGAAACGATCTCAAATCCTGTCATCTCAGGGGAGGAGAGGAACTTTTTCATTGACTCAAGATCATTAAAACTAAAAAAGTACTCCACCAGCATGGGGCCCTGCCTTATCAGGCCAGTCCTTGACAATTCAGCCAGGTTTCGCCTGCTTTCAATCCTGAACTTGTCCAGCTTGCCTGGGTACAAAACACTGAAATAATTCTCCCATTTGGGGTCTTTTTTGGCCTGACTCAGCCATTCATGGTTTGAAAATGGCTGCATGGCTTGGTTTACTCCCTTGCGAAACCCAAGGGTATCTGGTGCGTAGAAATAAAACTCCCGAATGCCCCGCTGCGTAAACCGCCCAGCCAGGGTGGCCCCGGATTGCCTGGCAAGCATGGTAACAAGAGCATCTTCCATCGCCAGCAATTGTTCAGCCTCATCATCAGTTGGCATTCCCCGGGCATCCAGCTGGTTCATTTTAACCCTGAGGATGATGACAAAAGAATCCTCCACTACAGGAGCAATTGCTGCCAATCCCAGGTCAACATTGATGGATACAGGCTTACCATTCAAGGAGACCACGTAATTCTCCCAGTCGTGCACAATTTTCTGGGAGAAAACAGGGCCTGAAAGAAAAATCGCCAAAAAGTATAAAAATCTATATTTCAATGGTTTGCTCTTCAGAAAGTAAAGTAATTTCAATTCCTGAACAAATGGAAATAAATGCACCGTATTGCCGACATAATTAACTTTTTAGAAACACTGGCTCCCCTCCACCTGGAGGAGGAGTATGACAATTCCGGATTGGTTTGTGGAGATTCCAGTACTGCTGCTCAGGGGGCAATCGCCGCCCTTGATCTCACAGAGGAAGTGATTGACGAAGCCATTGGCCATGGGTTCAACCTGATCATTGTGCACCATCCACCCATATTCAAAGGGCTTAAAAAAATTAATGCCAAAGATCCTGTCACCAGCATGCTCCTGCGCTGTATCCAGCATAACATCGCCATCTACGCCATTCATACCAACCTCGACAATGTGATTTGGGGCGTGAATGGAGAAATTGCAGCCAGAATGGGGCTAAAAAACCTGCAGGTGCTCTCACCAAAGGCTGGCACACACCTTCAACTGAATACCTATGTTCCTTCAGCCCATGCAGAATTGGTAAAAAATGCCATTTTTGAAGCCGGAGCAGGCGCAATAGGGCTTTACAATGAATGCAGTTTCAGCAGTCTGGGAGAGGGAACTTTCAAAGCATTGGAAGGAGCCAATCCCTTCATTGGTGAAAAAGGCTTGAGGCATCTTGAAGAAGAGCAAAAG
>JBIJAE010000140.1:0-4879 GCA_044345895.1 Chitinophagaceae bacterium | reverse complement strand
ATGAGGTACCTGGCTCCGACGCCCCCAGCCATTTTAAATGGTGATGATAACAAACTTTTTGCTGTTGGCGCTACTGTAGCAGTGGAAACAAAGGCAGCTGCGCCCCATCGGTTGCTGAACGAAAATGGTAGAAACCTGTATTCGGCCTGGGTGGCAAGCATATTCTTATCCCTGAATCTCCCAAGGTAATACCCCCGCATCATGCTCTCTCCTCCCATCATGGCCATCTGGTTAAATGGAGCATCACCCTTGTTCAACAGTGCAGATCCCTGTAATGCTAATACATCCTTGGGGTTAATTCCTTTTCTAAAATAACGGATATCAAACTGGGTGCTACGAAAAGTATTGGTGCTGCCAAGTGATGCAGAATAGTTGAGGAAAGCAAGCTCTGCAAACAAACCTTCCCTCACATTCATTACATTTTTTCTGTTATCATAAACCAAGCCAACACCTAATCCCATGTTACTCGAACCCATGTGTCCGGTTGGGTAGTCATAATTAACTGGATTAATTTTGGCAAATTCAACGTTGTACATTTTTTGAAAATCAAATTCTGCTCCAACAAAAAGATTGCCTTTTACTTTTCTGAGCACCCTTTCACGAAGTTGTATATTGGTGTTGCTTACAACTGCGTATCCCTCTTCAGGTGTTCCAATTCCAATACCATAGTACTTCATCGGGAAATATTGAAATTTACCCCTGCCAAGAAAAAACCATTTGTCTCCATTGCCATAAATTGCATGATCCAGCCAAACTCCGTATTGTTTTTCTGCTGTATAAAAACTGAACGTATTGATCTCGCTGAGCCTGTTTTTCTTGTCATTTTTGGCATAAAAAAGAAAAAGATTCACAATCCCAATTTCAGTTTTCGTTTCAGGGGTATAGGCCAGCGTAGGATACACAAGAAAGTTGGATTTACCAGAACTGTCTTCGAATTTTGCTGTAAAGAATTCTTTTTTATCGGCGATGAATTCCTTTAATTTTTGTGCATTGACTACAACAGTTAGGAAATTACAGAACAGAAGAATCAAGAAACATTTGGTCAATTTACACAGATGTCCCTTCTCACGGTTTTTTGAAGTGTATCCAAGCTCATGTCTATGTACTGTCTTATTCAAGGTGCAAAGGTAAAGGGTTATACTTTGATACTATCATCCAGTACCTATAATCTAATGATGGCATATCATGAGAGGAAGAAAAGGACATACAACAAATAAGAGCACAACATCGTAATTGCATTGCTCAAAAAGTTCACCCAATGGTTATCGAGCCAGGCCAATCCCTTCACCAATTGACCATCTGGCTGAGCGGTGAAAACTTCAATCCAGTTATCCCCCTGCTTCCACAATGCCTGCCAGCGGCTTCCCATACAACTATCTACCAGCATACCCATCATACCAGTAGCAAACACCCACATCAATTGAACAGAAGAAACGGGCAAAATGAAATACAAACAACCTGCCAAAAGCAACAATGCTACAAAGCCAGCACTCGTTCCGGCAACTGAAATGCCGCCCGACATGCCCGGTTGCATCTTACGAAAATTGAGGATATTATATGTCTTTCCACCAATAGCAGTACCTACCTCACTGCTTATCGTATCGCAAATGCTTATGGCAAAAGAAGACCACGCAAGTACTTGCCAGTGAAATTGATCTGTCAACCCATACATCATATACAATACCACCCCAATCCAACCATTTGAAAAAACTTGTTGTGCTGTTCTTTTTTCGGATGAATGGTTTGCCCGAAACAACCTACCTGCAACAGATCCTAACACCAAAAGAAAAACAGGAGCAGACAAGGCTTTCCAGCCACCGCTCATCCACAAGATTACGGCTACCCATACTGCGGCCCACCATCCAGTATGATCCAACCATTTTTTGTGTAACACCAACCAAGCCAGGAAGATTAAAAAAAGTACAGTGACTCCTGCCCAAATCCAGGAACCCAAATGAGGTGTTCGCAGCAGCAATTGAATCCATGCAACCGTAAAAATGGGAAGAAACAAATTATCACTTCCCCTCCATGAAAACAGTTCAGTTAATGTTGGCAACAATGAAAGCATGATCCACCATCCAACATGCAAGTCTGGAAAACGTATGCCCATGCAGATAAGTGCAGTAATAAAAAATGCTAAAGCCCCTTGGTAAGATTTTGATTCTGATAAAAAACTGTATTTGGGTGAACCCCATTTTCTACCGATCCATCCGGCACTTGCATCACTTACTGCTAAAATCCAGGCTGATGTTGCAACCCATGCTGTAGGAACTCCAAGCATCAATAACGCTCCCAGTGAAATAGGGAATAAAGCAATCCCATATGAAGATTCTTGCTGTAACCCCCATTTGAATTGTATAAGAATCCCTAACAAGAGTATTCCTGATGCCACCAAGATCATTCCTAGGTTATAGGATTCAAGACCTTGATCAATAATCCAGGCTGTTGTACCAATCGCAATGACATGCAACAATTTTCTTCCTAAAAAATATGCCATCCAATTTTTTCTTACAGCAAATTCAATAAGCAATGTAACAACCAGAATAGCTGCTCCTGCAAAAGAAAAAAGAACGTATGGCGACATGCAATAGAATTATCCGTAAATTAACCAAATGTTTCTGAAAGAACTGGAAGATTATCCGTGGTTTCCCACCTCTTTGCGAAAAATGCAATTGGAATATGTGGGCTGGATCAGTGTTCAGTTAAAATTGTATCGTCCTTTACTAAATGAAATAATCAAATTCCCTTCAAACCATTGGACCGACTTAGCCAGTGGAAGTGGCTGGCCTGCTTTTTATCTCCAAAAAAATGCCTCACACCAAATTCATTATACATTAAGCGATCTATATCCTGAATCTATTTCAAACGAAGTAAAAAAACAGGTGGAAGTCGAGCTTGAAACATTGAACCTAATCGATTTCCAACCTCAAAACGGAAAACAGTATAGCATCTTCAATGCCTTTCATCATTTTACTTCTGAGCAACAAAAACAAGTTATCAATAAAATGAAAGAGGCAAGAGCCAGTTGTATCATTGCAGAAGTGCTGGAACCTACCTTGCTTTCTTTCATACAGGTGACATTGGCCGCATGGATCTTACAACCACTTACTGCCTGGGCTATCCGACCATTCTCTATCTTACGGATAATCACAACCTATCTTATCCCCGTACAGCTTGTTACTGTTGCCTGGGATGGATGGCTTTCGGTTTTCAAAAGCAAAACAGCAAAACAATACAAGGAATTAGCCTGTGCATTTGCAGATCACCAATATTCAATTGAAGTAAAAAGAATACAACAGTTACAAGGAAACCTTATTGTCATCATAGCACAACCCATTTCATCATGACCTTACACACGCTTTGGAAATTTAGCCGGCCGCATACCATCATTGGATCAACAGTCAGCATAGTAGTCTTGTTTTTATTGCAAGGAGGAAGCTTATCAGATCAGTACTTCATTTTACTCACTACACTGGTTTCAGCACTGGGATGTAATGTTTGTATCACCGGATTAAATCAAGTGATAGATGTTGAACTGGATAAAATAAACAAGCCGGAGCTTCCAATAGCATCAGGAGAATTAAGCATATCTACTGCAAAGAAAATTGTTATTGTTTCAGGGATTATCGCGGTTGGTGCAGCAGCATTGCTGAATTGGGTATTGCTTTTGTTGATTGTTGTGATTCTTTTATTGGGGATTGCGTATTCCGTCCCTCCCATTCAACTCAAACAACACCATCTGCCAGCAGCATTGGCCATTACAATTGTCCGTGGTGTATTGGTCAACATTGGTATGGCTTTGCATTTTTCAAAAATGTTTCAAGGTACCTTTAAAATTGAACCAGTTATTTATCCGCTTACCATTTTCATTTCAGCCTTTAGCCTGGCCATTGCCTGGTACAAGGACTTGCCCGATAGGGCTGGCGATGCCCATTTTGGATACAGAACATTCCCTTTACTCTACTCTCCCAAAATAGCATTGTATTTAGGAGCAGCATTTGTGATGGCTGCGTATGGCTGGTGTATTTTTTGGAGCTATACAGCAGCAGAGCATTTGTTGATGTATAGTTTGATTGTACTGAGTATTGCATTTTTAATACATCTTCGGACTGCTCGCTTAAATGAACAAAAAAGCATTCGAAGGTTTTACCAATTGTTCTGGGTATTCTTCTTTGCAACTTACCTTAGCTTTCTCTGGGTGTTACTTTAGAAGTAAATCATCAGGATGCTAAAATCAAAAAATAGTTATACCGCAAACTACAAGTTCCCCCTTAATCCCTGTTCTCTTTCCAAAGCTTCAAACAAGGATTTGAAATTACCAGCACCAAAAGATTTTGCACCTCTTCGTTGTATGATTTCATAAAATAAGGTTGGGCGATCTTCTACTGGCTTGGTGAAGATTTGCAACAAATATCCTTCGTCGTCTCGATCTACTAAAATGCCTAATGGACGAAGCTTTTCAATATCTTCTTCAATCGGGCCAACACGTTTTGCTAAATCATCATAATAGGTACCTGGTACTTGAAGAAACTCAACACCCCTTGAACGAAGTTTCATGACGGTATCCATGATATTGTCTGTGGCAATTGCAATATGCTGTACACCTGGGCCACCATAGAAATCCAAGTACTCTTCTACCTGTGATTTTTTCTTTCCCTTAGCAGGTTCATTGATAGGGAACTTTACATAACCATTGCCATTGCTCATTACCTTGCTCATCAATGCAGAATACTCAGTAGATACCTGCTTGTCATCGAAAGTCAATATGTTTTTGAAACCCATCACCTCTTCATAAAATTTCACCCAAGGATTCATTTCATTCCATCCAACATTACCCACACAATGGTCTATATACTTTAAACCAACAGATTCTGGATTA
>JBIJAE010000139.1:0-4883 GCA_044345895.1 Chitinophagaceae bacterium | reverse complement strand
CCAAAAACTGGCAACCCCAAAGATGGCATCCCTCATCCGCCTTTCCACCATGCCATTGAGTTTCCTGTGATAAACAGCTGCATATTGGGCTGCATACTGCCGCAACACCACTCCATTTCTGCTTTCGTAGGCAAACCGAAAATCCATGGGATAGGCCTTGCTTATTTTTTTCTCTACCGACAAGACCGTGTCGGCTGCTGCAGCGCTTTCATATACCCTGTCCCAGATAAAATGCATGGGGCTGTTCAGATAAGCAGCAGGGCCGATGATAAAATCATACTGTTTTTCTGCATAGAGCTCAGGCAACCGGCTCTCCCAAAAACCGTGGATGCCCAGCTGATCTGTCTTTTGACCATTGTGGTTGCTGCTGGCATGCAAGGGCACATGCACGTCTGCAATGTAATGACCAAGATCAGCAGAAATTTTCAGGATCGCATCTGCATTGCACTCCCTGAATGCCTTTTTCAAACGGGCCTGCATGACCATGATCCACCAGGGGGCAATGCCATGTGCATTCAAGGTATCTGCCGAAAAAAGCAGCACGGCATCATCCCATTTTCTCGGGAGGGAATCCTTCGGACCATGCAAATAATGATCCATGTCGATATAGTGACGGGGCGCCTCCTCGGCAATAGCATAGCGCCGCTTGTCCGGATCCACGGCATGGTCTGCCAGGTAGCGGATGTTTTTTTTGTAGAAGGAAATCATCGCAGGTGGCAGGAGAAAAACCGCATGGTAATTGATGTGCCGGTGGCCAAAAAATCCCCAACTGCCAGACTGCAATGGAAGCAAAAAAGCAAACAAGCACAAGTAAAAAGGCATTGCACCAAAAGCTGCCTTGGCTTTTGATCGAATTGACCTGTACTTGCCTTCCATCAATTCTCCTTCACTGTCAACCATACTCCCCATCACCACAGTTTTTCTTTTTCATTGAACATCCAGAATGTCCATGGCATTTAGCCTTTGGGCTTTGCATCATGCTTCATGTCATGCTCTGCAACTTCAGTAACGCCTCCTGAAACAATGAACTTCATGGCGTCAGCTGAACTGACCCCTTCCAACTTTTTGACGCGGTCCGCTTTTACCAGGTAAGTGATGCCAGAAAATGCATAAGAATGGGGGATATAGACAGCCACATGCTCATGCAGCCCAAACTCACTCACATCTGTTTGCGTAATGAATCCAATCCGCCAAACATCCGGAGACTCAATTGACACCAATACAGGTTTGTCAAATTTTTTCTTGTTGCCCGCAAAGGCTTCCAGAAAATCCTTGACAGTTGAATAGATAATCTTCACTCCAGGGGTCTTTTCCAGAATAGTATCGAACAACTCCACCAGTTTGGAAACAATAAATGATGAAGAGATATACCCTACCAACAAAACAATGATCACCACCACGAGGAAGCCCAGTCCGGGAATTTTTTCAGGATAACCCTGTGGATTCAATTTGACCAGGTCTGGGAACAAGACATGGAGGAGATTGGGGAGAATGTCATCAATCAGGTTGAACAATGAAAGCACTGCCCAAAAAGTAATGACGATAGGCGCCAGAATAACCATCCCCTGAAAGAAAAAATACAAGAGTCTGCCTGGCCGAAAAGATTTCATCGTGATGGTTTTAAGCAAATATACACCCTAAAAAAGGGCATTATCGGATGAAAACAACTGATTTTGAAGTAAAAATCACTAAAAAACCGTCATTTATACCATATAATAACCGTTTAACATTAAAAGACATTTTTTCAACAGAAACTTTTTTTACAGTAATAGTTTCCATAGTTTTGCGCCTCGAAATTGAACATGGACACAAAAGAACGGATCATAGAACAATCCAGAGAGCTTTTTATAAGGCTGGGAATACGCTCCGTATCGATGGACGATATCGCAGGACAAATCGGCATATCCAAGAAAACGCTTTACCAGCATTTTGAGGACAAGGATGAGCTGGTGGAACGGGTCGTAGCATTCGAAACAACCAGGATGCAGGATGAATGCCATGTCTGCGCCAAAACTGCAGAAAATGCGGTAGAGGAAATTTTCAAGACCATGGACATGGTCATGCAACATTTCAGGAACATGAACCCGATGGTATTGTTTGACATGCACAAGTTCCATGGCAAGGCCTTTGCCAAATTCATGGAACACAAGAACATCTTCCTGTTGGATATCATTTCAACCAATTTGAAAAGAGGGGTCAGCGAAGGGTATTTCAGGGAAGACATCAAAATAGATATCCTGGCAAAATTCAGGCTGGAATCGATGATGCTGGCCTTCAATATGGAAGCCTTCCCACCAGCAAAATACAATGTGGCTGAGGTAACCATCACCATGATTGAAAACTTTCTCTATGGGCTGGCTACTGAACCAGGATTCAAGCTTATCGAACTATACAAGGCAAAAAAGAACACAATCCATGCACAATAAAAAAACGAACATGAACCGTTGGGGCTTTATTATTTTTTCATCCGCCTTGCTATTGCTTGGCAAAGCAGATGCACAACAGAAATACAAGTTGTCGGTTAACCAGGCTGCAGACCTTGCTTTGAAAAATGTCACTGAAATCAAAAATTTGCAGATTGACAGGGAATTGCAGTTGGCAAAAAACAAGGAGTACACGGCACAGACCAGGCCGCAGGTAACGGGCAGCATCCAGTCACAACATTTCTTCGACATTCCTGTGACCCTGTTGCCTGATTTCATCTCCCCCTCTGTTTACAAGGTGCTGACAGACAATGGCGTTCGCAATGGTGCAGGCAGCCCGATTGCTACACCCAACAATCCGCCACAGTATTTCCCTGCACAGTTTGGTGTTCCCTGGCAATCATCTGCTGGTGTACAGTTCCAGCAGTTGCTCTTTCAACCCGACCTGTTCATTGCGCTGAAGGCAAGAAAAAAATCCATTGACTTCAGTGATGCCAATATCAAGGTGATGGAAGACTCTATCAAAAGCAATGTTGCAAGATCCTATTACAGTGTGCTGATTGCGGAAAAAAGAAAAAAATACCTGGATGCCAGCATTAAAAGACTGGACAAGTTGAAATCTGATCAGGAAAAATTGTACAAGAATGGATTTGCAGAACACCTGGACATTGACAAGACTCAAGTAACGCTGAACAACCTGAACACCACATCCACACAAATTGAAAAACTGATCGAGATTGGGTATGCATCACTCAAGTTTTCCCTGGCCATCGACCAGGCAGATACCCTGGAATTGATTGATACGCTTTCCGTTGACCTTGTCAAAAAAGACCTGCTGGAATTGTCCAACTTCAATTACAATGACAGGAAAGAAATCCAGCTGCTCAATGTGGTAAAGGATTTGCAGGGGCTTGATGTAAAAAGAAACAAGCTTGCGTACATCCCTACCCTTGGAACATATTACAGTTACAGCAAAAATGCCCTGGGGCAAAAATTCAATCTCTTTAATTTTAATGACAGGTGGTTTACAACATCCCTTTGGGGCATTAACATGAGTGTTCCCATTTTTGATGCCGGACAAAAAGCGCAGCGCATCAAACAAGCAAACCTTAATCTTCAAAAAACCAACAATACCATTGCCAATGTTCAAAGGGCAATTGACCTGCAGTTGAAGGCATCTTCCGTATTGTTCAAAAACGCTTTGTCTTCACTGGACATGCAAGACAAGAATGTGGTGCTGGCTGAAAAGGTTTACAATACCACCAAGAAAAAATATGAGCAAGGACTGGGGTCAAGTTTTGAATTGTTGCAAACAGCATCAGAACTGGAAAACGCACAGTCCAACTATTTCCAGGCCCTTTACGATGCAATCAATGCAAGGATCTCTTACAACAGGGCCCTTGGTAAACTATAACAACAAAAGAATAAAAACCAGAATATGAAAAAGTTTTTGATGATCTGCATGCTGTTCTCACTGGCAGCCTGCTCAGGAAACAAGGAAGAGAACAAGGATGTGGCAGCCAAAAAAGCTGAGTTGGAAAAGCTTACCAAAGAACGTGATGCCATAGTTGCCAAAATAGCCACGCTCGAAACAGAAATCCAGAAAATGTCTGGTGCTACTGTTGAAGAGAAAACAAAACTGGTGGAAGTGACTGCACTGATCACCCAGGACTTTGCCCACTATATTGACCTGCAGGGCAAGATCACCACAGAGAATGTTTACTATGTCAGCCCAAGAGGAATGGGCGGACAGGTGAAGGCCATCTATGTAAAACAAGGAGACAATGTCAAAGCTGGCCAACTGCTGATGAAACTGGAAGATGGCATCATCCAACAAAACATCAAACAGGTGGAAAGCCAACTCTCTTTCGCGAAAAATATTTTCACCCGCCAGGAAAATCTCTGGAAAGAAGGAATAGGAACAGAAGTACAATTTCTTTCAGCCAAAAACAATGTGGAAGGACTTGAAAAACAGCTATCCCTTGTAAAAGAACAACTGGGAACAACTTCTGTCTTAGCGCAGGTATCTGGTGTGGTTGAAACGGTGAGCATCCGTGTAGGTGAAACCTTCGTAGGATCACCGATGGCAGGCATCACCATTGTCAATCCTAGTGCCATGAAGGCTGTGGTAGAAGTTCCGGAAAACTATGTTGTAAGGGTCAGAAAAGGAATGCCCGTGATCATCTCCGTGCCAGACCTGAATGAAACCTTCAACTCAACCATCAGCCTGATCAGTGAAACCATCAATGCCACCTCAAGGAGTTTCATTGCAGAAAGCAAGATGCCCAGCAAGAACAATATCAAACCCAACCAGGTTGCAGTTGTAAAAATACTTGATCATGCGGCAAAGGATGCTATTGTTATTCCTGTTGAAACAGTACAAACGGATGAGAAAGGCAAATATGTTTACATCCTTTCCATTGAAAACGGAAAGAACCTGGCAAGGAAAAAAATGGTTAC
>JBIJAE010000238.1:0-3174 GCA_044345895.1 Chitinophagaceae bacterium | reverse complement strand
TCATGGAATACGCACTTGGTGCGGCAACCGTTTCTATAGCATGGAGCGAGTACCTCAACAAATTGATGGGAGGCAGTATTCCCTATGAATGGTGCCACTCGCCTTTCGAAAGTTATACCGATTCAGCTGGCATTTTGCATGCAGGTATCATGAATGCGCCCGCATTGATCATCCTTCTCTTGCTGACCCTTTTGCTCATCAAAGGAACGCAGGAATCTGCCATGGTAAATGCCATCATCGTTTTCGTCAAAGTAGCGGTTGTACTGGTTTTCATCGCCCTTGGATGGAAATTTATCAATCCTGCCAACTATGTACCCTACCTGATTCCGGCCAATGAGCCACCGGTATTGGACCAGGCAGGCAAAGTAATTGCCGACTACAGCCCTTGGAACAAACATGGCTGGGGTGGAATCCTTGGTGGAGCAGGTATCGTATTTTTTGCATTCATCGGTTTTGATGCCGTATCTACTGCTGCCCAGGAAGCTAAAAATCCCAAGCGCGATATGCCGATTGGTATATTGGGATCTCTCGTGGTCTGTACAATCCTCTACATTCTGTTTGGTCATGTATTGACAGGAGTAACCAACTGGAAGGAATTTGTTGATCCTGAAAAAGGACGCGAAGCTTCAGTAGCCTATACCATTGCCACTTATATGAAGGAATACAGCTGGCTGGCCACTGCAGTTACTGTAGCGATTCTTGCAGGTTTCTCATCAGTAATCCTTGTGATGTTGATGGGGCAAAGCCGCATCTTTTATACCATGAGCAATGATGGTCTGATACCAAAAGCTTTTGGAGATCTGCATCCGAAATACAAGACTCCCTATAAATCAAACATGATCCTTTTCGTTTTTGTTGGTGCATTTGCTGCATTTGTACCAGGACATGTAGCTGGTGACCTGACAAGTTTCGGTACATTGTTTGCATTTGTACTGGTGAGCATCGGTGTATGGATCCTCAGGGTCAAAGCGCCAAATATCGAACGCCCATTCAAAGCACCTATCGCGCCTGTTGTAAGTGTGCTTGGAGCGCTGATTTGTCTGGCAATGATTGTAGGACTGGATGGTCAGACCCTGAAAGTTGCTTTCGGCTGGATGGCTCTCGGTTTGGTTGTTTACTTTGTATACAGCAAAAAGAACAGCAAGCTAAAAGACTAGATTCCTTAAATATTTATCATAATCCCGGCTCCAAATGGACCGGGATTTTTTTTAGCCCGCAGGGAACCCTTAAATTTGTGCTCGTTTCACCAAAGCAACAATTCAACACCATGGGAAGGATATTTGAAGTAAGGAAGTCTACTATGTTTGCCCGCTGGGACAGGATGGCCAAACAATTCACCAGAATTGGCAAAGAAATTGCCATTGCCGTAAAAACAGGTGGACCAGATCCAAGCACCAACCCCTTCCTCCGCCGCTGTTTCCAGAATGCCAAGAGTGTCAACATGCCCAAAGACAGGGTTGAGGCTGCTATCAAAAGAGCACAAGGAAAAGACATGGAAAACTTTGAGGAGATCCTTTACGAAGGATACGGACCTCATGGTGTGGCCATTCTGGTTGAAACTGCAACAGACAACCATGTCAGGACAGTTGCCAATATTAAATCACATTTCAATAAAGGAAATGGCGCAATGGGCACCAGCGGTAGTGTTAGTTTCCAGTTCAAGAAAATGGGAGTTTTCAAATTGAAAAATGAAGGGCTCAACCACGATGATTTGGAACTGGAATTGATTGATTTTGGCCTGGAAGAAATGGGAGAAAGCACCAATGACGCAGGAGAAGATGTATTTGTCATCCGTTGTGCGTTCAATGATTTTGGCAACATGCAAAAAGCACTTGAGGAAAAAAACCTCAATACCCTCAGCGCAGAAGTGGAGTGGATACCCAATACGGTTGTTGAATTGAATGAAGAGCAGGCCCAGGAAGTATTAAAGCTTGTGGATCGTCTTGAACAGGATGATGACACCCAAAAGGTTTTTCATAACCTTAAATAATTGACCCCTCTACAATAAATTGATGGATAGCGCTGCTGGATAAATATTATTCGGCCATCATCTCCACGACCATGGACACTATATCCTCGGTGTTGGGCTTGGAGAAATAATCCCCATCACTTCCATAACCAGGACGATGTGGTTGCGAGCAGAGTATGCGGGGTGAAGCATCCAACCATCTGTATCCCCCTTGCTTGTCCATGACCTCTGAGAACATGAACGAGGTAGCGCCGCCAGGCACATCCTCATCTACAAACAAAATTCTGTTGGTCTTTTCAAGCGACTTGACAATATGATGGTTGGTATCAAATGGAATGAGTGTTTGTACGTCAATCACCTCAGCTTCAACACCCGTCATGGCCAACACTGCCGCCGCTTCAAGCACAATCCGGAGGGTAGAGCCATAAGACACGATGGTGATGGCATCGCCTTCGCGTACTGTTTCGGGCATGCCCAATGGCAGCTTGTATCCAAGTAAATCTGAAGGCAGTTTTTCCTTCAAACGGTATCCATTCAAGCATTCCACCACTACACCGGGTGTTTTGCCGTCCAACAAAGTATTGTAAAATCCTACTGCCTGTACCATGCTGCGGGGAACACAGAAATGGAATCCCTTGAGTGCATTGATCATGAGGCCCATGGGTGAACCGCTGTGCCAAATCCCTTCCAGCCTATGCCCCCTGCTTCTGACAATCAACGGGGCAATCTGTTTGCCTGCTGAACGGTAATGCAAAGTGGCTGCGTCATCGCTCATCACCTGCAAGCCGTACAAAAGATAATCAAGGTATTGTATCTCTGCGATAGGCCTTAGACCACGCATCGACATTCCTACGCCCTGACCGATGATGGTGAGTTCCCTGATGCCGGTATCGAAAATTCTTTCTGAACCATATTTCTGTTGCAATCCCGCAAAACCCTGGTTCACATCACCGATCTTACCCAGGTCTTCGCCAAACGCTACCACGGTGGGATTGGCATCGAACAACTCATCAAAATACCTGTTCAGGATTTCATAGCCATTGATCATGGCTGAATCTTCAGAAAATGATGGAAGTGGCAGTTCGGCTGGCAAAGGCTTTAGGGCATTGTTTACGTACAAGTTGGAATTGTACAACTGCCTGTTTTCTTCTTGTAACTGTTGATAATAGGCAAGAATGGGAGCAGTCAGTTCCTTGTCAGCAGCG
>JBIJAE010000138.1:0-4924 GCA_044345895.1 Chitinophagaceae bacterium | reverse complement strand
CAGCTTGCTACCCAAACGATGCACCACCCATCCTGCCACCGGCAATGCAAGCAAGGCCCCCAATGGCAACATAAAAAGGATGGCACCCAATTCAGCCTCATTGAGCGCGAACATATCCTTCACATCAGGAATCCTGGAAGCCCAACTAGAAAAGATGAGCCCTGCAAAGAAAAAATACAACGATATGGCTGTTTTGGGCATTGTTCAAAAACTGGAGTAAAGATAAAAAGGGACCAATGGTCCCTTTTTAAACAGTTATAAGCGGTAGTTTAGAGTGCTGTTGCACCTTCAACAAGAACCGACACCTTGTTGTCCAGCACTTCCATGAATCCTCCTGAGATTTTGTAGGAATTGCTTTTGCCCGTTTTATCAAGCAAAATCTTTACAACTCCCGAACCAAGGGCACTCACAATGGGTGCATGCTTTTCCAGGACTTCAAATGATCCGCTGACGCCCGGCAGTTGTACCCCGTAAACATCTCCTGCGAACAATTTTTTTTCTGGTGTCAATATCTCTACCTGCATGTGCGTTTCTTATTTGTTATTCAATTAACCCTTTGCTGCTTCCATCATTTTCTTGCCTTTTTCAATGGCGTCTTCAATGGTTCCAACCAGGTTGAAAGCCGCTTCAGGATATTCATCAACCTCGCCATCCATGATCATGTTGAAACCGCGGATGGTATCCTCAATGCTAACGAACACACCCTTGAGACCGGTGAACTGCTCGGCAACATGGAAAGGCTGGCTGAGGAAACGTTGTACCCTTCTTGCACGGGATACAGTGAGTTTATCTTCATCACTCAATTCATCCATACCAAGAATCGCAATGATGTCCTGCAATTCCTTGTAACGCTGGAGAATCAGTTTAACCCTGTTGGCGCAGTTATAATGGGCCTCACCTACGATCATTGGAGTCAAAATCCTTGACGTTGAATCCAATGGATCTACCGCAGGATAGATACCCAAGTCAGCAATCTTACGGCTCAATACCGTGGTTGCATCAAGGTGGGCAAATGTTGTTGCAGGGGCCGGATCGGTAAGGTCATCCGCTGGAACGTAAACCGCCTGAACCGAAGTGATGGAACCATTTATGGTTGAGGTGATGCGTTCTTGCATCAATCCCATCTCAGTGGCCAGCGTAGGCTGGTAACCCACAGCTGATGGCATCCTTCCCAAAAGGGCTGACACCTCTGAACCTGCTTGCGTGAAACGGAAGATATTGTCAACGAAGAAAAGAATGTCTTTTCCTTTTCCTTCGCCATCACCGTCACGGAAATATTCTGCAATGGTCAGACCACTCAAGGCAACCCTTGCACGGGCTCCAGGAGGCTCATTCATCTGACCGAAAACAAATGTTGCTTTTGAATCTTTCAACCCTTCCATGTCTACCTTGTCCAGGTCCCATCCACCTTCTTCCATGCTGTGTTTGAAATCATCACCATATTTCATGATGCCTGCTTCAATCATCTCTCTCAGCAAATCATTTCCCTCACGGGTACGCTCACCCACACCAGCAAAAACCGACAAACCACCATAACCTTTGGCAATGTTGTTGATCAACTCCTGGATCAATACTGTCTTGCCCACACCAGCACCACCAAACAAACCAATCTTACCACCTTTTGCATAAGGCTCAATAAGGTCGATAACCTTGATACCCGTGAAGAGGATCTCAGAGGCTGTGCTCAGGTCTTCAAATCTTGGCGGCTTGGCATGAATGGCCCTTCCGTTTTCTTTTGAAACCGCAGGCAACCCGTCGATGGGATCTCCTGTAACATTGAAAAGACGACCATTGATGGCTGCACCAGTGGGCATTGAGATGGCCCTTCCTGTATCAAGTACTTCGGTACCCCTTACGAGACCTTCAGTTCCGTCCATGGCAACACACCTTACGCTGTCTTCCCCAAGGTGCTGTTGCACCTCCATTACAAGCTTATCGCCATTTTCCCTTTTGAGCTCAAGAGCGTTGTAGATCTCTGGGAGCTGACCTTCAAACTGAACGTCAACCACCGCACCGATCACCTGTTTGATTTTACCTCTGCTGGACATGATTATTGTTTAAATTGGATAAAAGTCGATTTCCGGCCGCAAAGGTAAGCAGGATGGGATGATTAGAAAAATTGCACGCAACAATTTTCTGACATTCGTTAAAATCAATCAAAGGAAGTTGTACAACATGGCTGCCAAAACCGCCCCCAGAATGGGTCCAACCACCGGAATGGCTGCATATTCCCAGTCACTGCCCCCTTTGTTGGGGATAGGGAGGATGGCATGGGCAATGCGGGGACCAAGGTCCCGGGCGGGATTGATGGCATAGCCTGTCGGACCGCCCATGCTGAGCCCGATGCCCAGCACCAACAATGAAACCGGAAGGGCATCCAACGCCCCCAGTTTTACTTCGCCTTTTTGGATATAAAAGATGGAGAGCATGAATACAAAGGTGGCGATGGTCTCTGTCAACAGATTACTGAAAGGCTTTCTGATGGCCGGCCCGGTAGAAAATGTTGCCAAAATCAGGGATGGATCTTTTGTTGCACTAAAATGGTCTTTGTAGGTCAACCAACCCAGCATGGCACCAATAAAAGCCCCCAAAAGCTGCGCCAACAAGTATGATGGAACTTCGCTCCAGCTGAATTTACCTGCCACGGCCAGGCCAATGGTTACTGCAGGATTCAAATGGGCACCACTAATGTCTGCTGAAATATAGACTCCCACAAAAACCGCAATGGCCCAGGCAAGGGCAATCACCATCAGCCCGGAATTATTGCCTTTGGTCTTATCAAGCAATACATTGGCCACAACGCCTGATCCAAGGGTAATCAGCACAGCAGTTCCGGTGAGTTCAGCTACAAAAGGGCTCATATCTTCATTATTAATTGGTAAAATAAGGATTTTTTGGCTTTCTTCATCAGCCCAGGTACTGTTCCGCCATTTCCTGGAAACGCTTCACCTGGTCTTGACTCCAGTCGGCATCCATTCCCAACTGTTCCGCCATCAGTGTTGCCACAGTTTCCGCTGATGCAATGGCAGCCCTGGCATCCACAAACAACATCCGGGATCTTCTTGCAAGGATATCCTCTACCGTCATGGCCATTTCATTGGTTACCGCCCATACCAACTCTGCCTTACAGTAATTGAACGTGGGATGAATTCGCTCACCAAGTGATGGGTTATTTAAGACCATTTGCCGGATGTGAACAGCATCTGACCCGTATACAGAAAACGCACTGCCATACTGGACGTTCTCATCATAACCATGCAAGCGCAGCTTTCTGGTTGCACATTTAACAATTGGCAACTTTGCCACAAACGCCGCATTGTTGACCGCATCTTTTGACATTTTACGGTAAGTTGTCCATTTCCCTCCGGTGATGGTGATCAGGTTGCTGGAAGAAACCAAGATGGTATGGTCTCTTGACGCCAGTGCCGTGCTACCTCTGTTCAGGGTTTTGACCAGGGGCCTTAACCCTGCAAATACAGACAATATATCTGCTCGGGTAATGTTGATTTCATTGTAGGCATTGAAATGTTTGATGATAAAATCAATTTCGGCTTCCAGGGCCATCGGTTCATCACTGATCTCATCGAGTGGTGTATCAGTGGTGCCAATCACCACGGCACCATGCCAGGGTAGCGCAAACAAGACCCTGCCATCCTCCGTCTTGGGAATCATCAATGCCATATCGCCCGGAAAAAAATCTTTGCTGATCACCAGGTGTACTCCCTGTGATGGCATGACTGCAGCTGGTGAATCAGGGTCATCCATTTCTAGAATATTGTCCACAAAAACACCCGTTGCATTGATCACCACTTTTGTGCTGATGGCGTATGCTGTTCCATCCAGCTCATCCTGGGCTTTTACACCCACCACCTTCCCGTTTTCCTTTACCAGCCCAGTTATATTGATATAATTCAACAGGGTTCCTCCCAGATCATCTGCAGTCCTGGCCAGTGCAATGGCCAGCCTGGCATCATCAAACTGTCCGTCAGAATAGGCAATCCCGCCCTTGAGCCCTTTTGTCTTGAGTGATGGCAATGTTGCAAACAATTCTTTTTTACCCAGGATTCTGGTATGCCCGAGGCTTCGTTTTTGGGCCATCAGTTCATAAATGAAAAGACCAATCCCATAAAACCATTTGTCAAACCAGGAATAAACAGGGATGATGAATGCCTGAACACGCGTGAGGTGTGGTGCATTGGCCAGCAAAAAAGCCCTTTCCCGCAGGGCTTCAATCACCAACTTGATGTTGCCCTGGGCGAGGTACCTGACGCCCCCATGAACAAGTTTGGTGCTCCGGCTGGAGGTGCCTTTGGCAAAATCATTTTTTTCCAGGAGCAATACCTTGAACCCTCTTTGGGATGCATCAACGGCAATGCCCAGCCCGGTTGCGCCACCACCAATCACAACCATGTCCCAGGTTGTGGCTGTTTCCAATCGCTTTATGGCATCTTGTCTTTTCACGTGATCAATTATTGGGTGCAGACCAGGCCAATACTGCCTTTACTGCCCGTTGCCAGTTGTCGATATGAGCCTTTTTATCCGCTTCATCCATGGATGGAATAAATTGCCCTGAGACTTTCCACTGGGATGAAATGGCTTCTACACTGCTCCAGAAACCGACTGCCAGACCAGCAAGGTAAGCAGCGCCCAGCGCTGTCGTTTCTATAACTTCGGGCCTCAATACTTTAACAGAAAGCATGTCAGACTGAAACTGCATCAGCAGGTCATTGACAGTTGCACCCCCATCCACCCTGAGCTCTGCGATGGGCAGGCCAGCATCAGATTCCATGGCTTTCAATACATCATAGGTCTGGTAGGCGATGCTTTCCAGTGTTGCCCTTGCAATATGGGCATCGGTGGTTCCACGGGTGATGCCAAAAATGGTTCCCCTGGCATAGGGATTCCAGTGCGGAGCACCAAGGCC
>JBIJAE010000137.1:0-4979 GCA_044345895.1 Chitinophagaceae bacterium | reverse complement strand
TTTCCTGCCTTTTTGGTAATTTTGCAGTTTACTTGAAGCAATGCAAACAATTGAAGTAGCGGATAAGCATGTTGTACAAAAGTTCCTGGAACTTCCATTTTCTATTTACAGGAATGATGCCCAATGGGTCTGTCCGTTGCTGAATGACATTGAATCTGTATTCGATCCTCAGAAAAACAATTTCTTCGGCTTTGGCAAATGCAACAGGTGGATCTTGGTTGATGAAAACAACCAAACCATTGGACGTATTGCCGCATTTATCAATGAAAAAAAAGCCTACAACGAAGAACAACCCACTGGCGGCTGCGGTTTTTTTGAGTGCATTGATGATCAAGATGCTGCCAATATGTTATTTGATCAGGCAAGAACTTGGTTGGAATTTCATGGTATGAAGGCAATGAATGGTCCTATCAACTTTGGCGAAAATGACATGTGGTGGGGGCTGCTTGTAGATGGGTTCACCAGTCCTTTTTATGGGATGAACTATAATCCTCCTTATTATAAAGCATTGTTTGAGTCATACGGCTTCACTCTTAAATATGATCAAATCTCCAATCGAATTGACGTTAGAAAAGGATTGCCTGAAAAAGTGGCTAAAATTTCCAGCTGGGTGGCCAAAAGAAATGGCTATATTTTTCGCCACCTGGACACTGCAGACATTCCACGCTACTCAAGAGATTTCAAAGAGATATACAACGATGCTTGGAAGGACTTTGAAAATTTCACCACTGTAACAGACGCAACCATTGAGGAAACCATCAACAAAATCAAACCCGTGATGGATCCCAACCTCATTTGGTTTGCCTACACAGCCAAGGATGAACCAGTTGCCTTTGTCATGATTCTCCCAGACACAAATGAGCTGATCAAAGGGCTCAATGGTCGCCTTGATCTGATTGGGAAATTAAAATTTGTTTGGAACAAGTTTACTGTCAAACACAAGAGAATGCGTGCCGTCATCATGGGCACAAAAGAACAATACCGCAACATGGGGCTTGAATCCTGTCTTTTCATGAAACTGCAGGAATATACCAGGCCTTTGAAGCATTATGAAGAGCTTGAATTATCATGGGTAGGGGATTTCAATTCAAAAATGCTTGCTTTGCACGAAGCGGTAGGGGCCACTTATTCAAAAAAGCATACAACCTACATCTGTAAATTTTAACCTGTTTAATCGTTTTTTTTGAAACCATTGATTGAAAATATCCTTGATTTTTTTTATCCTCTTTTCAGGAGGTTTTTTGACCGGACAACCTACCGGTATGCTGCCTGTGGTGGAGTAAATACGGTTTTTGATATATTCCTTTTTTTCATCAGCTATAATTTTATCCTTGATAAACAAAACCTGGATCTTTCCATTCTTGTGATCAGCCCGCATATTGCTGCGTTTTTGATGGCTTTTTTGGTGAGCTTCCCCACAGGATTCTTGTTGATGCGTTTCATTGTATTTACTGCTTCTCCCTTGCGGGGCAGGGTACAGTTTTTCAGGTACCTGATAACAGTTAGCTTTAGTTTATTCCTCAATTATTTTTTTCTCAAATTGCTGGTGGAACATTTTCACTTGTATCCAACCGTTTCAAAACTGATCACTACGTTTTTTGTCATTGCTTTCAGCTATATGTCCCAAAAGCATTTCAGTTTTAAATCAACCAAAGCGTCATCATGATGAACGATGCACCAATGCTTGATGTCCTGATCATTGGTGCAGGGCCCATCGGTTTGGCCTGTGGTATTTCTTGTACTGAAAATGGGTTATCTTATGTGATTGTTGAAAAAGGTCCCCTGGTCAACTCCCTTTACAACTATCCACTCAACATGACTTTTTTTTCCACGGCTGACAAGCTGGAAATTGGCAATGTTCCCTTTGTTTCACACAATCCCAAACCCACCAGATCGGAAGCACTGGAATACTACCGTAGGGTGTCTATGCATTGGAAGCTGAACCTGGCATTGTATGAAACAGTAGAATCTGTAGCACAGTCACCGAAGATTTTTGAAGTAAAAACATCCAAGTCCCTATATCAGGCTAAAAATATCATCATTGCATCCGGCTTTTATGATATCCCCAACCTCATGCATGTTCCCGGCGAAGATTTGCCCAAGGTGCACCATTATTACAAAGAACCCCATGTGTATTTTGGGCAGAAAATTGTTGTAGTGGGAGCTGCCAATTCTGCAGTGGATGTTGCCATGGAAACCTGGCGAAAGGGGGCTGAAGTGACCATGGTCATTCGGGATGAGCAAATCAGGGAGTCTGTAAAATATTGGATCAGACCAGACATTGAAAACAGGATCAAGGAAGGCTCGATAAAAGCTTACTACAATGCCGCGATTGCTGCCATCAGGGAAACTGAAGTAGACATATCAACACCCGATGGCATTGAAACGATTCCCAATGATTTTGTTCTTGCCATGACAGGCTATCTCCCTGATTTTGGTTTTTTAGCCTCCATTGGCATTGCGGCTGGAACGGATCCTTATCAAACACCAGTGCACGATCCCAATACTATGATGACCAATGTTGAAGGTGTTTACCTGGCTGGAGTGATTTGTGGTGGCCTCAAAACCAACAAATGGTTCATTGAAAACTCACGGATTCATGCTGATATTATTATCCGTGACATTCTCCAAAAAAGCTGATTGCGATCATATTTTTTCTTTTTTATGCCATTTTGATCGATAAAAACAGCCATAATGATCTGTTTGTCATGCTTTTGAATATAAAACTGACAAGATTTCCTGATTTCATGAACGGCATATCTCTTGCACATTACGATTATCTAAAATCTTAAATATGGCAAAAATCATTGGAATTGACCTAGGAACGACCAACAGTTGCGTTTCAGTAATGGAAGGTAACGAACCAGTTGTTATCGCCAACGATGAAGGAAGAAGAACTACCCCCAGTGTTGTGGCATTCCTCAAGAATGGCGAACGCAAGGTAGGCGATCCCGCAAAACGTCAGGCCATTACCAACCCAATCAACACCATTACGAGTGTGAAGCGGTTCATGGGACGTCGTTTTGATGAAGTGACAGAGGAAATAAAACATTGGAGCTATAATGTGGCCAAAGGCGACAACAATACCGTAAGGATTGATATTGACGGTCGTCTTTACACACCACAGGAAATCAGTGCCATGGTCCTTCAAAAAATGAAGAAAGTGGCCGAAGATTATCTTGGGCATGAGGTGAATGAAGCGGTTGTTACCGTTCCTGCTTATTTCAACGATGCACAACGCCAAGCCACCAAAGAAGCCGGAGAAATTGCAGGACTGAACATCAGAAGGATCATCAACGAACCTACAGCTGCTGCATTGGCCTATGGTCTTGACAAAAAGAACGTAGACAGCAAAATTGCCGTGTTTGACCTTGGTGGTGGTACGTTTGACGTTTCCGTCCTTGAGTTGGGTGATGGTGTATTTGAAGTGAAATCAACCAACGGTGATACCCACCTTGGTGGTGATGATTTTGATAAGGTGATCATGGATTGGTTGGCTGAAGAATTCCAAAAAGAAGAAAACGTTGACCTGAGAAAAGATCCTATGGCTCTTCAGCGTTTGAAAGAAGCTTCTGAAAAGGCAAAAGTTGAGCTTTCTGGTTCCTCTGAAACGGAGATCAATCTCCCTTATGTTACCGCTATTGATGGTGTTCCCAAACACCTGGTTAAAAAACTGACCAGGGCCAAGTTTGAGCAACTCGCAGATAAATTGTTTGAGCGTTGCCTGAAACCTTGCGAACAAGCCTTGAAAGATGCTGGCATGAACGTGAGTGAAATCGATGAGGTTATCCTTGTTGGTGGATCTACCAGGATTCCCAAGGTTCAGGAAATCGTTGAAAAGTTCTTTGGCAAAAAACCCAACAAGAGCGTAAACCCAGATGAAGCTGTAGCCATCGGTGCGGGTGTTCAAGGTGCAGTATTGACAGGAGAAGTAAAGGATGTTCTGCTGCTTGACGTAACCCCATTGAGCTTGGGAATTGAAACCCTTGGAGGAGTGATGACCGTTCTGATTCCTTCCAATACCACCATCCCAACCAAAAAATCTGAAAGCTTCTCCACTGCAGCCGATAACCAACCAGGCGTTCAGATTCATGTTATTCAGGGAGAAAGGCCAATGGCCAACCAAAACAAGACACTTGGTATTTTCAACCTTGACAATATTCCTCCAGCACCAAGGGGAGTACCACAAATTGAAGTGACATTCGATATTGATGCCAATGGCTTGATCAATGTAAGTGCAAAAGACAAGGGCACAGGCAAAGAACAGAAGATTCGCATTGAAGCAGGAAGTGGTTTGACCAAAGAGGAGATTGAAAAAATGAAGGCCGAAGCAAAAGCCAATGAGGCAACCGATAAGGAAGCCCGTGAAAAAATTGAGAAAATCAATGCTGCTGATGCCCTTATTTTCCAAACTGAAAAACAAATGAAAGAGTTTGGTGAGAAAATTCCTGCTGAGAAAAAAGCTGTCATTGAATCAGCCCTTTCAAAACTGAAAGAAGTGCATAAGTTACAGGATGTCAATGCAATAGAAGCGGCAACCAAAGAACTGAATGATGCATGGATGGCGGCCAGTCAAGACATGTACAATGCTACACAAGGTGCAGAACAAGCCGGTCCTCAAGCCGATGGGCAAGAAGCTGGTGGTGCAAAAGCATCTGCTGACAATGTTACTGATGCAGAATTTGAAGAGGTTAAATAACGAATCATACCAACAAAAAAGGGGATCCAAAAGATCCCCTTTTTTTATACCAGTTCCATCCAGGTATGGTCTGCCAACAATTTAACTGCCGCAGCACATTTTTTAAATGGACCTGAGGGACCCCATTCTCTGGGGCTTACCAATGAAAGAAAATGGCTTCCGTCTTTTTTCTCGTAGAGGTAATATTGTTGTCCAATCACTGGCGTAAAATTCAATTTTGCACTGTAAATCAATACAGAAAGCTCTTTTCTTCTTTGTATTTCCTGGGCCTGAAGGGCCA
>JBIJAE010000136.1:0-4984 GCA_044345895.1 Chitinophagaceae bacterium | reverse complement strand
GTGGGCTTTCAGAGGTAAACCTCAAGCATTTGGTCAAGGATCCTTTGTCAGAAAAAATGCTCATTGTCTATGAAAATGCCAATATTGACCTGGTGGAAGGTGACCAAATTCGGAACATTCCCGACATATTGCTCAGCAGGATTCAGGGGGATAAAACCATCAACCATATCCTTTGGGCCGGGACGGATGCCCTTCTTTCCTCTAACCTGGGCATTATTGCGGTAAATACCCAGCGCAAGGAGATCAGGGATACCTACAGGCCGGGCACCAATGGAGCTGACATCAGTGTATTCCAGCTTGCTCTTTTGAACAACATGCTGTATGCCGCCAGTTCAGAAGGGTTGAAGAAAGCAGCTTACCAAATGTCTACACTGGGGGATTTCAGGTCATGGACGCTGGAGCCCATTCCCGGAATCGCTGGTGCGGTGGACAATGTCCTCAATTGGAACGACCGCTTGGTTGCCAGAAAAAGAGATTCCGTTTTCATCAAATCGAATGGCGCATGGACGCTGCTTTATGTTTCTTCCAGACCAATCACTGCCATCAATACCAGTGCCAATGGCCTTTACATTGGACAGTCGCTGCAGGGTAAGGGTACCGTTGTTCATTTTCCTGATCCTGGTGCAACGCCACAATTCATCGCCACCCCTTCCATCTCTTTTCCTGTCGCCTGTTTGAAAATCAACCAGGAACTTTGGGTGGGGGATAAAAACAATGGTCTGATCAAAGTATTGGCAACTGCTGATGAACAATACCTGCCCAATGCACCCTATGGCATTGCCTACGGCGGGGGTACCTATGCCAATTCAACGGTATGGGCTGCTGCAGGAACCATTGGTTCGGATGGCAGGGGAAAGTTGAACAAGACGGGTTTCTTTGGATTCAAGGATGACCAATGGCAGAATTACAATACCCGATCAATTCCCGCTTTGGACAGCATGCCAGACATTAATGTGTTGGCCTTCGACCCATCCAAACAGGCTGTATTAGCAGGGTCCTTCGGGGGCGGCTTGTTAGAAATCAGCAAAGAGGGGAAACCCCTGGTATTCAAACAGGGTTCGTTCATCAGCCCAGCAATAACAGATTCAAGGGCTTTTCGGGTTGCAGGACTTGCGTACGACCTTGACCTGAACCTGTGGATGGCCAATCATGGGACATCGCAGAACCTTGTAGTCAGGAAAAAAGATGGCAGCACGAGAAAATTCACCATTCCTTTTCCGCATGCAGGTAATGCAGTTACTGCCATAGCGATTGATGACCAGAACAGGAAATGGATCATTTCTCCTCAGGGGAACGGACTTTTTTGTTTTGATGATGGGGGTACCATCGATCAGACCAATGATGACAAATGGCGGTATTTCCGGCAGGGAAGGGGCAATGGCAACCTGCCATCCTCCAATGTTCTGAGTGTGGAAACGGATAAGAATGGTTTTGTTTGGGTAGGCACAGACAGGGGTGTTGCCATCATTCAATGCGGTGACGATCTTTTCAATGCGGCTCTTTGCGATGCCACCTTGCCTGTTGTACAGCAGGATAATTTTGCAGGCTTGCTTTTGGCTGAGGAGTCAGTGAATGACATCAAAGTGGATGGGGCCAACCGCAAATGGGTTGCCTCCAAAAACGGGGTATGGTTGTTGAGTGCCGACGGGCAAAAAACCATTCACCGGTTCACGGTGTCCAACAGCAGTTTGCTCAGCAATGAAGTTTTTTCAATCGTGATCCATCAACTTACTGGTGAGGTTTTCTTTTTTACAGCCAATGGCATCTGCTCTTTCAGGGGTACTGCAACTGCAGCAGCCACTGAGAAAAAGAAGCCCTTTGTTTTTCCAAATCCTGTGCCCTCGGGCTACACAGGAACCATCGCCATCAGGGATCTTCCAGACAATGCATGGGTACGCATCACAGAACTCGATGGACGACTGGTGCACCAAACAAGGTCTTTGGGCGGACAGGCCATTTGGAACGGCAAAAACTACAAGGGCCAAAGGGTGAACAGCGGTGTATACCTGGTCTATGTAGCTGACGAGAACAACCAGCAGCAGGTGGCAGCCAAAATATTTTTCATTCAATAAGATGGCCATCATCCACACCACAAAAGGCATTGTGATCCGAGCGGTCAAGTATGGTGAAACATCCCTGGTGGTTTCAGCATTCACCGAACTGTTTGGATTGCAGCAGTATATGGTGAATGGGGTGAGGACTTCAAAGCGTTCCAATGGCATTTCTGCAGCACAACTCCAAGTGGGAAATATACTGGAGATGGTTGTTTATCAGAACGACCGGAATACGCTGCAACGCATCAAGGAGTGCAAGCAGGCCATTCATTACAATGAGTTGTTTGCTGATGTAACAAAAAACGCAGTCATGCTTTTCATGATTGAGCTGCTACAGAAATGTTTGAAAGAGCCGGATCCCCATCCTGAACTTTTTTATTTTATAGAAGATGTGATCAAAGGGCTGGACAATGGAACGATTCAACAGACAGCCAATATTCCCCTTTTTTTTGCATTGCATTTGTCACATTTTTTTGGATTCAGGATGATGGACAATTTCAGTGATAAAGAGAATATCCTTGATCTTCACGAAGGCCAGTTCGTGGCTGAAATGCCCATTCATCAGATGGTTGTGCTTCCTCCGCAGAGTGAATCCATCGCACAGTTGTTGCGTGTCATGCAGCTGGAAGAATTGGAACAGGTAAAGATGAACAGGCAATCGAGAAATGAGTTGCTGGATGCCTGTCTTCAATTTTATGGCATGCACATCAACGCATTCGGCAACATGAAATCCTTGCCCGTAATCCGTGTTTTGATGGAGCAATGATCAAACGATTTTTTGGGCCTGCAGTGCGTTGTTGAGCAATACAATGCCTGGTTTTTTTCCGGGTTCAAAACTTCCCAATACATCATCTCTTTCCAGTGCCCTTGCACCATTGATGGTAGCCCATTGTAGGATCAATTGCAAGGGTATTGTTGGCAATTCTTTTCTGATGGTTCGAATTTCTGAGGCGATGCTCAGTTGCCAGTTGCTGCTGTAACTGTCTGTGCCCAAAACGATTTCAGCCCTGTTTCTGATCAGGAGACCAATCGGTGGCATGCGGTTTTCAATGTACAGATTGGCGTTGGCGCAAATACAGAAATGAATTCCTGCCAGGTGTTCCTTTGCATGCGCCATTGCAAAGACAATGTCCTGTTCTGTAGTGAAAGTATTGTGAACCAGGATCATTCTTTGCTGCTTGTTGAAATGCAGTAAACAGGATTGAAGCGATGATTTTCCAGTTACCGGAAATGGAGATTCAGCCAATCCGAGTTGGTTGAAAAATCGGATAAAATCACCTGTCCCTTTTGTATACAATTCATCTTCTGCAGGATTTTCCTGGCTGTGCATGGAAACAATACAATGGTCGGAGAGGTTATTGATTCCCTCAAAGGTTTTCTTGCTGATGCTGTAAGGGGCATGTGGCACCAACGAAGATTTCATGTTGTTTTCTGCACCTGTGAAAGCATCTAGTATGCCTTTATAGTGCAGCAAATTGGCTTCGGCTTTTTCATCTTTCATGCCAAGCACTTCAATGAAGTTATTCCACTTGATTTTGCTTTTTGATTTTGTCTGAATTGTGATGCCCGTATTGCAGATATCACCCACTGCAACAATGCCCTCCAGTTCCATCTCTTTTTCTGCCTTTTCTATGCTTTCCAAAATCAGTGCCTGATCATGGTTGCGTTTGGTCACCACTTCCAGTAAAAAAGGGATCAGTCCGGTATGGGGTGGAATGGCATTTTTCAGGTGGCTGAGCTCCAGATGACAATGGGCATTGATGAACCCCGGGCAAATGATGCCCCTGTATCTTTCGATTCCTTCACCGGCATCCATTTCAGCTACAATCTCCAATACCTTTCCCCCCTCATCCATGATGAGGACATGGCCCGGATCCAGAAATTCAAATCCGTTAAAGATCTTGTCGGCTTGAAACTTGCGGTAATTCATCAGTTGAAAAGAATTAACTTTGCGGACGAATTTAAAGATTAAATACCGGATGCAGTCCGCCTAAACATATGCTGGATAAATTAGAAGCCATAAAAGCCAAATTTGATGACATCGGTGTTGCCCTTACCAATCCAGAAATTGTAGGCGACAACAAAAAGTTCAGCCAGCTTTCCAAGGAGTACAGAAGCCTTGAGAAAGTGGTGAATGCATATACCCAGTACAAGCGGCTCTTGTCTGATGTAGAATTCAACCGTGAAGCTTTGATGGGTGATGATGAGGAATTGAGAGAGTTGGCCAAGATGGAGACAGCAGAACTGGAGGTACAGAAAGAGACACTCGAAAAGCAGATCAGGAACATGTTGATTCCAAAAGATCCGCAGGATGACAAGAACGCCATTCTGGAGATCCGTGCAGGAACGGGTGGTGACGAGGCTTCCCTTTTTGCCGGAGACCTTTTGCGCATGTACATGCGGTATTGCGAAGGCAAAGGTTGGAAAGTGGCGCTGCTCAATGAAAACGAGGGAACAATGGGTGGCTACAAGGAAGTGCAGTTGGAAGTGACGGGTGATGAGGTATATGGTACAATGAAATTTGAAAGCGGGGTACACCGTGTACAACGGGTGCCAGATACGGAAGCCAGCGGAAGGGTGCATACCAGTGCTGCCACTGTTGCCGTGATGCCCGAGGCGGAAGAAGTGGATGTGGAGATCCGGGATGCGGATGTGAAAATGGAAACCTCCCGAAGTGGCGGCGCAGGTGGACAGAATGTAAACAAAGTAGAAACCAAGGTGATGCTGACGCATATTCCAACGGGAACTGTTGTCATTTGCCAGACGGAAAGGACACAGTTGGGCAACAGGGAAAAGGCCATGCAAATGATGCGCACCAGGCTTTACGAAGAGCAGGTCAGAAAGCAGGAAGACGAAATCTCAAGACACAGGAAGAGCCTGGTCAGTTCAGGAGACCGCTCAGCCAAGATCAGGACCTATAATTTCCCCCA
>JBIJAE010000011.1:0-17901 GCA_044345895.1 Chitinophagaceae bacterium | reverse complement strand
CAGAGTCTACTTGTCTGTTGGCTCCCAATCCAAAATGCAAGACTGTGGACACTGAGGATTGATATCCCCTCACGGGATTGACTTCCTGGTATTGAATGGGGTTAGTTGGGTCATTGGTATAGACATATACCTTGGAACCAATCGCATCCTGGTTGCCATCGGTTCCCTTGAGCTGCAACTGCAAATAGGATCCAGGCTCCAGTTGCATGGATCGGTTTTCGAACAGCTGAACGGGTTCGTTGTTTCCGCCGATGATCAGGTCAATGTCTCCGTCGTTATCAAAATCAGCATAGGCGGCACAATTGGAAACCGTTTTTTTATCAAACCCCCAGTCTGTGCTAACATTTTTGAAGGTGAGATCCCTGTTGTTCTGAAAAATATAGTTCTGCAGCTTATTAGAGGGCATTTGGGTCACCAGCTGATAGGTCTTGAAATTCAGGTTGCCTTTTGCCGCTTCTTTGAGTTGCGCATCCGCTACCGTGTATTTGAGAAAATCGTTGTCTGTATAGTCTCGGAGGTAACCGTTGGTAACCATGAGGTCTTTCCATCCATCATTGTTGAAATCAACAAAAAGGGCAGACCAGCTCCAGTCTGTATTGCTGACCCCTGCCAATTGCCCAGCCTCACTGAACCTCATCTTGCCTGAAGCATCAATTCCCTGATGCAAATGAAGCATGTTGCGCATTTGCTGGTGATAGTATCCACTGTCAAGCAACATGTGGTAGGCATCATATTCATCGGGGCCTTTCAACAGTTTCTGTCTGAAGTTGTCTTCGGGCAACATGTCTAGTGTGAATACATCAGGCCAGGTATCGTTGTTGACATCGGCAACATCCGCTCCCATGGAAAATTTACTGATGTGTGTGAACGACTGCTGAAGCACCTGCTTGAACTTTCCATTCTTTTCGTTGATATAGCAATAGTCCTGCTCTGTATAATCGCTTGATGTATAAATATCCGGCCAGCCATCCTTGTTCAGATCACTGATGGCAACGGATAGTCCGAAATTCAATGCATTGTTGATGATGCCCGCTTCAAGTGTGACATCCGTAAACTTATGATCATCCTTGCCCGTTTTGTCGTTTCTGAACAAGCGGTTTCCAAACCTCATGCTGGGTGTAGCGCGGATTTTGGTTGTATTGAGATAAGGATTGAAGGTATGGTTGGAATGGTTTACCAAAAAAAGGTCAAGGTCGCCATCCAGATCATAATCAAAAAAAGCGGCATGGGTGGAAAGTGTACCCGGTGCATCCACCCCATATTGCTGCGCCATTTCACGAAAAAGGGGAACACCATTTTTCAATCCCTGGTGAACATACAATTCATTGCGCTGAGCAGGACCTTCTTTCGGGCCGGAATGGCACAAATAGATATCAGGCCATCCATCACCATTGACATCAGCAATGGTTACACCTGTCCTCCATGCACCATTACCAGCAACGCCTGCCTTTTCGGTGACGTCCTCAAATGTTAACTGACCCTTGTTGAGATACAACTTGTTGGCCACAATATTTCCTGAGATGAAAACATCTTCCCGACCATCGCGGTTGAAGTCGGCCACACCCATGCCATGCCCATTGTACAAGTACTCATACTTGAAAATATGCATCGAGTCATTCTCACTGATTTGATTGGTAAAATCAATGCCAGACTGCTGTGGCGGTACCTCAACGAACAAAGGTTTTTTCTCCTGACCAGTCACGTGTGTGATGATGAAGATTCCCATAACAGACAAAAAAGAAAAATACCTTAGCATGATCGGTCAGTATTTTATTTGGGTACTTCAACCAACAAATCCTCATCACCTTTCCGATAAGGAAGAAACACCATCATCATGGTCAACATTTCGTTGGTGGTTTCCATATTCGCTGATGAAAAAATCATTTGTGGTGGTTTAAACGGATTGAATGGATTGTTCGTGGTATTGTCATAGGTAGCCTTGATGTACAAACGACTGCCTTGTGGAATTCTTACCAGCTTTTTGAAGCGGTAGATCTCCTGCCACCTGAAATCCCATTCAGGAATATGCGCCAGCCTGATGGTATCACCCTTTGGACTTATCGCATAGGCCTTGAACTCTTTTCCCAGCAAATGCATATGAGGCCATACATAGAGCACAGAAAAATCTTCTCCTGGATTGGCCAGTGTAAGTGAAAAATTTTGGACGCGGTTGGCATACAACCTTAATGGGGGAGAGATCTGATTTTCACCAATGCCGCCAGAACCAAAGCTGATGACCTTGACCGTACGATCAATGGTGTTTTTGGTAAAAAACAGGTTTACGCCTGCAATGATTTCCTCTTTTTTGGCAAGAGGGGCAATGTGCATGGTAAGAAAAATAACACCTCGCTTAGGCATGACCCATCCCATACCCTTTGGATAGCTTTCATGCGTAGCGCCGGGAATCCAGCCGCCATAGTAATTGATGGAAGTTTTTAAAGGCTTCCATTGCTCACTGGCTGCAGGGTTATCTACAGTAAGGTCGAGATAGGCTGGCCCTGTTTGCAAGGGTACTTGGTCGGGTACTGCATGGATGCTGTAATTGGCATGGTGCACCAATTTTTTGTTGTTGGTGAAAAATTCAATCGCCTCAACGTTGATCGAATCCTTGAATGAAAAAGGTATTTTATAAATGATGAAACGATCAACATTGTCATCTGCGAGTGTCATTGCAGAAGACATCTTCAAGGTCGTATCCGGTTTTCTGTGATAGGAAGTTAGGCCACGTACCGCAGTGAGGTTTTCAATGTTTTTAATGGTGCCGGTTCCTTTGGGAGCATTGTTATCAACCCACTTGATGATGGTGCTTTTTTCAATGTCAGACAAAGACCTGTCATTGCCGTATTGCACATAATCAGGATGGGCTTTCCATGGCGGCATATAACCCGAGGAGATTACTTTTTTGATGAAGCCCGCTCTTTTTGAAACGTCCTCATAGGTGATGAGTGAGAAAGGTGCTGCTTCATTGGGCCGGTGACAGGGCGTACATTTGGTGTGGATGATTGGCGCCACATCATTGATGAAGTTGGGTGTCTGTGCAGCCAGTTCATGGTTGGTCACTGCAAAAAGAAGCAAGAAAAAAGAAATAAATTTTTTCATGATCAATACTCATTTAATAAACAGCCCTGCGGCTTTACATAGGATAATAACAAGGGTAATCCAGCATGTGTTTGCACCAATGCATCTAAAAGATAATGCTGATCGGCCTGAAGTCTTTTTTTGCCGAGATCGGTAAGCCAGTTGTCAATGGCACCACTGTATACCAGCATGCCTTTTTGATCAAACAGAAAACATTCAGGCGTAAGTTCAGCCTTGAGGTACCTGGAAATCCTTAATTTCTTGTCTACGTACACAGGGAAATTCAGTTCGTACTTGTTAACGAACTTCAATACTACTGAATCCTGGTAGGTACGACCAGGAATGATCCCAATGAGCTCAACTTCCTGATCATATTTTGTTCTTATTTTTTTGAGCAGTTGGGTGTAGCTGATGCACATGGGACAATCTGGGGAAAGCAGCACCAATACAACGGGATGGTTCCGATCAGCTATATTGACATTTGTCCTTGTTTGGGGAGACCAAACTTTCTCCTTGTTCAATGCAGAGAGATAAAGGCCTGTTCTGTCCTGTCCGAAGGATGAGGAAAGACCCATCCATTGGAGGATTATGCAGAACATAACTACAGGCTTACACCATCTCATGGCAGCAATTTAATTCAAAAGGGGTAGAGTTTTTCTTGATGCAGAAAAAAAGGCCGGTCTGTTGAGCAGACCGGCCGATAATGTGCATCGGTTATATAAACCTAGTGGAAAACTTATTGCTTATCCCACCAAACCCTGCCATAAGGAAGGAGTTGGTCTCCAAATTCAGTATCTTTTTTCATGTCATCAATGGCAGCTTGCCTGTTGACACGGTTAAGATCTGCAGGAGATGGATTGCCAACAATGGCCCTTCTTGCAATGGAGAATACTGTTCCATTGATAATGATATCGTTGTTTGCAAGCGCGGTGTTCTTGTTCGGCATACCGGTTCTCTTGAAGAGCGCCCATGCTTCGTTGGGTTGCTTGTAGAAATTGATGAAAGACTGAATAGCAATTTGCTCAAGTGCCTTGGTAGCGTCAAACCTAACAGTAGGATTGGCCAAATATGCAGTAATCTGTGCATCAGTAACAGGAGCATACTCGTCTACAGCTGCAGCGGAAGCCCTTGTATTAAAGAACTGGATCGATGCCCTTACGCCTTCGTTGTAAAGACTTGAAGCTGTTTCATTGGTGATACCCCTTGCAGCGAGTTCAGCCCTCATGAAAAGCTGGTCTGCATAGGTGATAACAGGGAAATATGCTTGTCCGGTTCCACCACCAAAGGTTGGCTGGAACATGCGCTGTTGGAGGTAAGAAATGGTATCCAGCACCAAGCCCGCATTAACCCTTCTGCCAGTGAACCATTGAGCAATGGCAGGAGTGCTTGCCCTGTCTGGGCTTGTTGGAGCTCCAACAAACCTGCGTGCAGGTTCCATCGTACCAGTCGCTAAAATTCTTGCAGCGATTGCTGTAGTGATGTTTGCCTGGGTATAGTTGTTCCTGCGGTAAAACAATCCAAGACGTGGATCTGTGGTAGCCCACATGAAGTTTACAGTAGGTTCTGGAGCCCTGAATCCCTCTGGGTTCCAGTTTCCACCTGCGGTAAAGCTCTGGTGTGCAAGATAAACCCAGCTGTCGTCATTTGATGACATCAGGTTTGAGGCATCAGCCACACACTCTTTTAAAATGGCAGTTGCTTTTGCGTTGTCTCTCTTCAGCATACGCATGGCTATGCGCATACGCAGTGCATTGGCAGCCTTGGCCCAACGGGTATTGTTTCCAGCGTAGTACTGGTCATAATTACCCAAGGTGATTTGGTTGCTTGCACCCGCTTTCAATGTAGCAGAAAGGGTTTTCAACCTTGCTTCCCAAGCATTGAAAAGAGATTGCTGGCTTTCCCACTTCGGAGTGAAAGTACCACCATACCTTGAATCAAATGCTTCTGTGTAAGCAATTGAACCATTGATATCGGAAACGTAGAAGGCATAATAAATTTTGATTACCTCGGCCATGGCTACAAGCATTTGGCGGGCTGCTTTGTCTGAATCAGGCATTCTTTCGGCAAGCTTGGCAACATCCGTAGTTACGCTCCCTATTCCAGGGAAAAAGATTGAATAACGGGCATTGAAATTACCAAACTCTGTGAAAGTGGTTGCGTTGTTACCGCCTTGTCCAGTACTCATTTGCATCCAGTGCATGATCCTGCGGTAGTTGTCATAGAACTGCTCGAAATCAGAACTGTGGGCGAGTCTTCCTGCGTTGAAGAATTGTTCTTCTGGCTTGATTGAATAAAGCACATCTGGGTTGGTATTGAGTGCAACAAAATCTTGTTTCTCACAACCAACGAAAATTAGTGCACTCAGTGCCAATGCTGTTGAAAATAGTTTATTCTTTATCTGCATTGTATTATACTTTTCGTGTAATTAATTAAAATGAATTTCAGTTGTTTAGAAACCTGCATTCAATGAGATCGAAAATTGTCTTACCCATGGTACTCCACCATACTCAGCAAATGCACCAGCCCTGCTAGAGAATACGCTCTCAGGATTGATGTGATCTGGTGTAGTGTTGTAGAGGTAGAAAAGGTTACGACCTGTCACATTGAGGCGCAAACGCTGCATGGCAATTTTATTGGCCATTGCTTTAGGCAGCTCGTATCCAACAGAAACTTCACGTACTGCAACCCATGAGTTCTCGAAAATAGAGTATTCACGAATACCAGTTCCCCAGCTTGCGATACCATTGTAGTACTGCCAGGCTGGAATGGGTTGCCTAAGGCCCAGTTTCAATGCTTCAGCATAAGACATGCCTTCTACATTCTGGCCATTGATCACAACACCTTTTCCGAAAACGCCGTCTGGAACAATACCATCCTGGCGCTTTACACCAGTTGCATCTGTCCACTCAACACCACCAGTTTCTTTGGTACGACCGAACAAAGTACTCTCGAAGCTACCATATTGTGAACCATATTGGTGGGTAGCTGAAGCCATCAGGCCCCCGATTTTAGAATCGAGCTGAGCAAAAAAGGTGAAGTTCTTGTAGCGGATTTCATGCAAATTGCTTGCAAGGAAGCTTTCCATCATGGTTCCAACTTCTTTGAAACCTTGTCCGTAAGAACCAGTGCGGATGAACAAACCATCGCCGTTCAACACACGCTGGCCTTTTTCATTGGTGGCATATGCATAGTTGGTGATGATGGTACCGTAGTCTTTGCCTGCACGGGCAACTGATTGAACGTCTGCACCAAAAGCCAAATCCAATTCAACTTGTGTAACCCCAGGATACAATTCAACAACTTTGTTGCGGTTGCGGGTGAAGTTAACAGTTGTGGTATATTCAAAGTCTTTCTTGCGAACGATGGTAGCAGAAACAACTGCTTCAACACCCTGGTTTTGGATATTACCTGCGTTGATCTGACGGCTTGGTGTTCCGCTTTCTGCAGGAGCACCCAGGTTCAGGATCTGGTTGAAGGTATTCTTTTTGTAGTAGGCTACATCAACACGAATCCTGTTGTCCAGCATCCTTGCTTCCAATCCAAATTCAAACTCACGTGCACGCATTGGCTTAAGGTTCAGGTTACCCAAACCATATCCACCCCAACCATATTGAGGCAAAGGCGTTCCGTTGGGCAACAAAGGATTGCCGAGCAAGCCATAGTTACCTGTTGTGGTGGCAAAAATACCTGTACCAGCACCTGTATAACCCAAGCTACCACGAAGTTTACCAAAGTTCAACCAGGATAACTTATTTGAATTTTGAAGCAGTTCAGTGAACACCCATGAAGCACCAACTGAAGGATACATATAAGAGAAATCTCCAGATCCATTAGGGTAAGTCAAGGTACTGTTCCAGTCGTTGCGAAGACTTGCATTCACAGTAATCATGTCTTTCCATGTTGCATCACCATAAGCATACACCGCATCAAGCCTGCTTTGAGGGAAGATACCTGCACTTGTGGTAGCAGCATTCAATGAATTGGCGATAGAGAAAATCCTTGGAATGCGGAGTCCACCACTGGTAGAAGAAGATTGCTGGCGACCACCGAGACCACGCTGGGTTTCACCACCTATGGTAACATTGTAATCGATGTTCTCTCCTGCTTTGCGGCTTGCAGTCAACAATGCCTGGATACGGGCATTTTTTGAATTGCTTTGGAACAATGAATATGCACCAGCAGAATTGGGTCCGATACCGAAACCAACACCATCACCAGGACTCCTGTTCTCACGCTGAACATTCAATGCGTTGATATTGCTGCGTACCAATGCAGTCAACCATGGCCTGATTTTCGCATTCAGGTCAAGATTGGCAAGGATCTGGTCTTCTTTCTGGTTCACCTTATTCTGGTACAACTGCCACAATGGTCCCATGTTGGCGCCCCTCAAATAAGGTGCAACCACGTTAGACCCACCATTGGGGCTAAGGTAATTGTTCAACACATAATCCAAAGGCAGGTTCCTTGAGTTGGAGAAAGCGAACCTGAACAATGGGTTAGAGTTTCCTCCTTGTAGGAAAGGATTGATACTGTTAGAAGTGGCGTATGCCATGGATGCATCCATGGACACATACTTTCCGATTTTCTGGGTAGCGCGCAAGTTGAAATTGTTGCGCTGGAATTCATTGGTTGGCTGAATAGCCCTGTTGTTTGTATTGGTATAAGAGAACCTGAAAGTGGTTTTTTCAGTTCCGCCCTCTACCGCAACGTTTGTATTGTTAATGGTACCATTGCGGAACAAAGACATAAGGTCATTGGCTACGTATGGACGCTTAACACCATCTGCATCCGTAATCATGCGTCCGTCCATGCGGGGCCCAAAGCTGTAGTAAGGAGAAAAATTGTTGTTGGCAATGGCATCACTTCCGTCAGGTGCTTTATCAAAATAAGGGTTGATTCCACCACCAAACTCATTCTGCATGGCAGGTATTCTCCATACTTGCTCAACTGTATTGGTCTGGGCTACGCTCACACCGATTCCGGGACGCTCACGGCCTTTCTTTGTAGTGATCAACAAAACACCATTAAGTGCCTGTGAACCATAGAGTGCACTGGCAGCAGAACCTTTGAGAACGGTTACGCTTTCGTAATCGTCAGGATTGAGGTTTTTCATCTGGTTTCCGAAGTCACGGGCATCACCCCAGCTGTCAGCTCCTGAAGTTCCAGGTTGAATCAACACACCATCAATAACAATGAGTGGCATGGTATTTCCGCTGAGTGATGCGTTACCGCGAATACGTATACGGGAACTGGCTGAAGGTCCGCCTGCACCTTGGTTAACCATTACACCTGCAACCTTACCTTGAAGGGAGTTGACGATGTTGACTTGGCCTGCACGGGCAATGTCAGCACCCTTTACTTCCTGAATGGCATAGGCCAGGTTCCGGGTAGATTTTTTATCGCCAAAGCCAGTCACCACAACCTCCTGCAATTCATTGCTTGATTTTTGGAGTGATACAGACATAGCAGCAGAGGCGGCCATCTCAAGAGCTTTGAATCCGACACCGGAAAAAACCAGCATTGGAGAGGCTGCAGCAGAGCTGATGGAAAAAGTACCCGCTCCATCAGTCAGGGCAAAAGTTTGGGCTCCTTTGACTTGAACCGTTATACCGGAGAGAGGATTACCGGCATCATCTTTCACAGTGCCTGAGAAGGTCTTTTTCTGCTGACCCATGGCCACAGCCATGATCACAGAAAAACACAGCATCAACAACACCCGAATTTGCGTTTTCTTCATTTGAGTTTTTTTTGTTAGTGTATATAAAGACATTAGCATGTCCAAATGTGATGCATATTGAGTTAAAATTTCTTAAAATTGATGTATTGTTTAAGCCCGGTGTTTAAATTCTTGAACACAATGTTAACAGTTTGAAAGTAGGGTAGGAAAATGATCTCGCATTGAACAATTATCCCAATATTCCAGCCCCCTGCCTTATCACCTCAGGCGCTTCATCCGTCATGTCAACGATGGTGGAATATTCCAGGCCACCAATCCCACCATCGACTACGATGTCAACCAGTTTCTGGAACTTGTCATGGATCAGTTCGGTATCCGTGTATTCCTCGACCATGTCGCCGGGTAGGGATGAACTCAGGATGGGATTGCCCAATGCTGCAGCAATGGCGTGGGTGATATGATGATCCGGAACCCTCAACCCTATCGTGTCTTTTTTGCTTTTCAGGATTTTAGGCACTTCCTTGCTGGCAGGAAGAATAAAAGTGAAAGGACCAGGGATATGGTTCTTGATGAGGCGGTACTGGGGTGTAGAGATGGCTCTTGCATATTTGCTCAAATCAGAAAGATCGCTGCAAATGAAGGAAAGGTTGGCTTTTGAGGGATCGAGCCCTTTGATGCGGCAAATCCTTTCAACAGCTTTGGGTTGAAAAATATCGCAACCCAGGCCATAAACTGTATCTGTTGGATAAATAATTACACCTCCATTGCGCAAACAATCGGCAATCTGTTTGATCAATCTTCCCTGAGGATCTTTTGGGTGAACGGTAATCAGCATTGCCTCAAATATAAACAGATTGAAGCGACTACCCTTATTCCGCCACCGATAACCCTGAATTAAATGCTTAAACCCAACTTATGAAATCGTCCAGGTTTCGCCGCCACGGAGCAACTTGTTCAGATCGCCAAGACCTTTTTTTGCAATGACCTCATCGATCTGCAGCTGGAGCTGGTCTTCGTAACAGGCGCGCTCGGTTTCATAGAAAACACCAAAAGGCCTGGGCAAGTGACCCGCCATGTGTGGATCATCAAACATGCGCACCAGAATCTGTGCCTTGTAAAAATCATGGTCGTCGTGGATCCAGCAATCATCTGCGCTGGCGCCTTCTGCAAGGTCAACCACAACAGGCTTGAATCCATCCAGCTTGATTCCTTTTTCCTTGTTGGCACCAAAAACCAAAGGCTTTCCTTGCTCAAGGAACAGTGTTTCCATGGGTTTGGAGGCCTTGTCTGTGAATATTTCAAAAGCCCCATCATTAAAGATGTTGCAGTTCTGGTAGATTTCAAGGAAGGATGCACCCTTGTGGGCATTGCTGCGCAACAGGGACTCCTGCAGGTGTTTGGGATCGCGGTCCATGGTTCTGGCAATGAAGGTGGCATCAGCGCCCATGGCCAGGGCCAAAGGATTGAACGGATGATCAATACTACCGAAAGGGGTTGACTTGGTCACCTTATGCGCCTCGGAGGTTGGTGAATATTGTCCCTTGGTCAGGCCATAGATCTGGTTGTTGAACATCATGATGTTGACATCGAAATTCCTCCTGAGCAAATGGATGGTATGATTACCCCCGATACTCAAAGAATCCCCATCACCAGTCACAATCCAAACACTGAGTTCAGGCCTTGTAGCCTTCAACCCGCTTGCAATGGCAGTGGCCCTTCCATGGATGGAATGCATGCCATAGGTTTCCATATAATAAGGAAAGCGGCTGGAACAACCGATTCCTGAAACAATCACGATATTCTCTCTTGGTATCCCCAAGGTTGGCATCACCTTCTGCACCTGAGCAAGGATGGAATAATCTCCACATCCCGGACACCACCTTACTTCCTGATCCGTCTGAAAATCTTTGGAAGTGAGTGGCGCTGCTGTTTGTAATACTTCACTCATAAATCACATTTATTCCTTTAAAAATACTCAATTATTTTGTTTCACTGGATGACTGCAGGGCTTCCCAATACTCGGCACCCCTTCTGGTATGAGGGATAACGATTGTTCCGCCCACAATGTTGGCAACGGAAAATATCTCATACACTTCATCGGTTGTCAATCCTAATTCATGGCATTTGCCCAGGTGATACTTGATGCAATCATCGCACCTCAATACCATGCTGGCCACCAGCCCCAGCATTTCCTTGGTCTTCACGTCCAGGGCCCCTTCCTGATAGGTATTGGTGTCCAGGTTCCACAGGCGTTTCATCACCAGGTTTCCCTTGCTCAGGATGACATCATTCATCCTTTCTCTGTATTCATTGAATTCGTTTACGATACTCATGTGCGGGTTTATGGTGCAAAGTTGCGGAAAAGAATTGGATTTGGGTGGAGAGGTTGAGGGGTGGAAGGGTTGAAGGGTTTAAGGGTTTAAGGGTTTAAGGGTTTAAGGGTTTAAGGGTTTAGGGGTGTAAAGGTTTAGAGAGAAACTAAATGCTTTTTCAATGACTTTTTCAGCCAGTATGCCGAACCATTCAACCCCTAAACCTCTAAACCCTTACACCTTTACACCCACAATCCTTCAACAGAAAAAGGGAACCAATGGTTCCCTTTTTCAATCAGATAGTTGATGCGATTACCAACGGTTTCCACCGCCGCCGCCACCGCCGAAATTACGGCGAGGAGCACCACCACCGCTTCCACCATTGCTGGGGCGCGCTTCACGAGGCTTCGCCTCGCTTACTTTGATGGCACGGCCTTCAACAGTTGCACCATCCAATTCTTGGATAGCTTTCTGTGCGGCTGCATCGTCAGACATTTCAACAAAACCGAAGCCACGGCTACGACCAGTGAATTTGTCTGTGATAACCTTTGCTGAAGTTACTTCTCCATACTCAGCAAAGAATTCTTTCAAGTCTTCATCCTGTACGTTGAAGCTCAAATTTGAAACATAAATGTTCATTTCAAAAAAATAAAAAATTAAAAAAGGATGAGAGAAACACAGGCGTAAAGAAGACTTTTACTATTAGCAGAACATGCGTAGCAGAAAATACTTTCACTTACTAAATACTGTACTTAACTCAAATTACACAACAAAGCTAGACTTAATAATTTGATTTGCAAGAAATAAATAAAAAAATCGGTACTTTTTTGCACATTTTAACAACATTTTTCTTAAAAAGGGACTGCCTTTCTCTCTGCCTGAAGGCTTCGGAAAGTGATGACCGTACTGAAAAGGAAAAATAATGCACCGGCAATGAAGGGAGCACCCGGAAAATAAAGCGGAGCGCCATCCCTGCTGAAAAATGAAAACAGGTTGGTCATCAGGGGTGGGCCAACGATAGCCGTTGCACTGATCAGGCTGGTCAGGGCGCCCTGCAGCTCACCCTGTTCGTTGGCCGGAACATGGGAGGAGATGATGCCTTGCAAAGCGGGGCCTGCTATTCCTCCAAGGCAATAAATGACGCAAAAAGCAAACATCATATAGGTAGTGGCGGCATAGGCAAAGCAAACCATGCCAAGGGTATACATCACCAATCCTACAAATACGGCTCTTGTCTGACCAAGTTTCGGTATGGCAATCCGGATCAATCCGCCCTGAACGATGGCAATCATCAACCCTACAAAGGCCAGGGAGTATCCCACCATGGCAGGATCCCAGCCAAATTTCTTCATGGTATAATAGCTCCAGGTACTCTGCACGGCATTTCCGCCGATGTAGATAAAGGTCAATGACAGGATCAGGCCGGCCACTGCAGGATATTTTCTGAGGTGAATAAGTGAGCCCACAGGGTTGGCCCTCTTCCAGTCAAATTTTCTTCTTTTGTCTTTTGAAAGGGATTCGGGGAGGATGAACATGCCATACAACCAGTTGACCATGGTGAGACCGGCGGCAAACAGGAAGGGAACCCTCTCGCCAAACTGGCCCAGCACCCCGCCAATCAAAGGCCCAATGATAAAGCCCATTCCAAATGCTGCACCAATCATCCCAAAGTTCTGCGCCCTTTTCTCTGGCGTGCTGATGTCGGCAATATAGGCGGATGCTGTGGTGAAACTGGCACCGGTGATGCCTGAAAGCACCCGGGCGATGAAAAGCCAGGTGATGCTTGGTGCCCAGGCCAGCAGCAGGTAATCCAGACCAAAACCCAGAAGGGAAAAAAGAATCACAGGCCTTCTGCCATACTGGTCGCTGAGGCTTCCCAGAACAGGAGCAAACAAGAACTGCATGAAGGCATAGGTAAACATCAGCCAGCCACCGTAGCGGGAAGCAACACTCATGTCTCCGCCGGTCAGTTGCTGAATCAGTTTGGGCAGTACAGGAATGATGATGCCCAAACCGATGACGTCAACCAGTACGGTTACAAAAATGAATCCCAGCGCTGCTGACCTTCCCTTCCGAAACATCCTTTTGTATTAATTGATTAGTGCTGCAAAGAGTCGTAAACCTTCACCTTGCTCCAGAGGGACGAGCAATCTGAGATGAATTTCAGGTGCTTCGGATGTGTCTGGTAAATATCATGGTCTTCGGAAGTCTCAAAAATGTTCAACCAGGAAATGGCGTAGGTATTGTCAATCACTTCCCTGTCTGTGGGCGCAGGCACACCAATATGGTACATCTTGATTTCCTCAACTGAAGCCAACGCCTCCAGTCCTTCTACCAATTTCTGGAGGTCTTCCTTGCTTTCAGGATTCTTGAGCCAAAAATAAACGTGATGAATAAATGTGTTCTTGAGTTCCATTGTAAATTGATTGAGTGGTGAAGGTACAAAATTATCAGCGGGCCTCTTGCAGCCAATCCTGAATACCAAGCCGGATTTTCTTGGCAACATTGGCCGGCGATTTTTTAGAGAGGATGAATTTTTCATCTGAGCGATTGCTCAGAAAAGCCACTTCCACAAGGCAGTTGGGATAGTCGGTAGGGCCGCTCAGTGCGAAATTGAAACTGCCTACATTGCCAAATTCAGCCAATCCCAGTTCCATCATCCTTTTTAAAATGGTTTGTGTCAGCGGACGAAAACCAATATGCCTGTAAAACGTACTGGTGCCCCTCACCGTATCCACCGAAGAGGAATTGAAATGGATGCTGATCAGCAAGTCTGGTGCAGTATCCCTCAACATGCGGATGCGCTCCGGCATGCTCAGTGAAGTATCAGTGGTCCTGGTCATGAATACCCTTTTGACTCCTGCTTTTTTCAACTCCTTTTCAAGGGCGGATGCATACTCCAAGGTTAGTTTTTTTTCAAGCTTGGATGATGTTAGTCCTGCCGCTCCGGAATTGTCTCCCCCATGCCCGGCATCTACTGCAATGAAGACGTTTTTCAACTGTTTGTCTGGTGCATGCTTGATCCTGATGGTCAGTCTCGAACCGATGGTATCATAATAAACCGAATAACCCCAATGCATCTTGCTCTTCAGGTCTACATAAACCCTCAAGACCCCGTTTTCCATTTGTTCAAACCAGGTATTCCTGACCTCCTTGAGTACCCCCTTCTGGGTGATCCAGTTGGTATTGGAGGTGATACCAAAAAGATCAATGGCCAACCGGTTGGGGTTCACCTGCATGGTGCCGCGGTAGGGCAGCTTTTCAGGCATGGAGATGGTGATGTAGTCAAACCTTTCATCGCGGTAAGTTTTCCAGTTACCACTCAGGTAATAGGACTTGGACTTGAAGGAGGAATCAAAACGCAGGCTCGACTTGGCAACAAAGGCCTTCAGGTTATCCGCAAGCGAGATAATATAGTCTGCATTCAGGCTGTCCACCACTTTCACCAACACACCTGTATCCATATAGGTCATCTTGGCACCGCCCAGCCTGTCATCACCCGGGCCGTACTCAAAAAAAGGAAGTACGCCAGTAGTTCTGGCAAGCTTTACTGTTTTGCCGTTGGAAGAGCCCGGCTGTCCACCATTGGGCAGAGGCTGGCCCTGAGCAATGACAATGAAAGAGAGATAAACCACAAACTGAAAAACCGTCTTTTGCATGCCCCTAAGTTAGTTTTTTTACCCTGCTCATCCGTATAATTACGCAGATCAAAAAGCAGTTTCCCTTAATTTTCACTGATTTGGTCTGCTCTTATAATAGAATCGTTAACAAATCGTTTTAACAAGGAGCCCGTTTTAAATCCAATATCCATGAACCAATCCAATCCCATGCAAAAAACCACGAACAACAGTTTCATCGCCATCGCATCCGCTTATCTCTTTGTTTTCATTACCAGTTCCCTAATCAATAAATTTTCATCCCCCACTGAAAATCCAGTGGTCATCTTGAACGTATTGACTTCTGTCATCCAGGCGCCGCTGATGCTTGTGCTGCTCAGCCACCTTGCTGAGAAGAGCATGATCAATAGCCTGATCAAGGGCTGTCTTGCATTTTTGCTGGCATTCAGTGCCGCTTCTCTTGCCCTGAGGGGCATGGGAGACAGCAATCTCTTCATGATCATGATGGTTGGTTCAATCCCCGTTTTTGCTTTCGCATCCCTGCTTTTCATCGACCATGTAAAACAAATGATTTATGAAAAGAAAGGGGCCAACATGGCAATTTTACTCAGCGGCATTGTCTTCGCTTTCGGTTCTTATATCATCTTATTGTTCCTCAACAGGATTGATCCGCAGGCACATGCGGCCGATTTCAGGATCATGCTGGGGCTTATCACCTTGATTTCAGGCCTGGTCATGGCTGCAAGCCTTGCCTTCACGAAGGGTGAAACAAAAGAACTGGTTGTTGAATCCGGCAGAACACCTGTTCAGGTAGGCTTTGACCAATGGGAAAACTTTTCACTGTCCAGTACTCCTGATGTTATAAAAAAGGGAGTAACCGATATCAGCAAATATTATTCAGGATTGCAGAAAACCAGCTAAAGGTCAACTGCATGATTTGGAGTGGCGTTTTTCATCTTGAAAGACGCCATTTTTATTTTCAACCCATCTTGGTCCCAAAAATCAAATGTTGACAATGAAAAAATGGTTTTACAGCATAATTGATGAAATTTAACGGCTGATAAAGCCAAACCATGACCATCTTTTTCATCATCGCTGTTGCACTGCTCCTGCCTTACCGGTTCATCATCCGCCGTGCAAACAGGCAATTGATGTTTCTGCAGCGGTACACTGCCAATCAGACTTCGGCAGACAAAGCCAGCATCATTATAGCTGCCAGGAACGAAGAAATGAATATCGGACCTTGCCTGGAGTCCTTGCTGGCACAGGATTTCCCGCGATCACAAATGGAAATCATTGTGGTGGATGACCAATCGGTTGACGGAACAGCAGCATTGGTAAGGAGTTATGCTGACAGGGGCATACGGTTGATCAGCCTTGGCAAGGATGAGGCCTTTGGAAAGAAGGCTGCGATTGCCAAGGGGATTGCTGCCGCCTCTCATCCCATCATCATCACCACAGATGCAGATTGCAGCTATCCCACAAAATGGATCAATACCCTTTTGTCTTACAGAGAAAAAATGGATGCCGTTTTTGTTGCAGCTCCTGTACAATTCAGAAAGGAGAAGAATCTGTTGGACCGCTTTCAATCGCTCGATTTCATGGCCCTGCAGGGAATCACCGCAGCAGGAGTGAGCGGCAAGTATTTGAACATGTGCAATGGCGCCAACCTGCTCTATACCAAGGAAGCATTTTTGCAGGTCAGGGGCTTTGAAGGAATTGATCATCTTGCTTCCGGAGATGATATGTTATTGATGGAAAAGATTGACAAGGCTTTTCCTGGTGGGGTTGCCTATTGTTTTTCTGAAGATGCCATTGTGGTTACCGAACCTGCAGCGTCCTGGTCTGCTTTCATCCAGCAAAGGATTCGCTGGTCGAGCAAAGCAAAAAACTATACCAGTTTTGTTACCAAGGCAGTCCTGCTGTTGGTTTATCTCTTGAATGCCGCAGTGGTATCGCTCTTTTTGGCGGGTGCATTTGATGTGCAGTTGCTGAAATATGGCCTACTGCTCACAGCCATGAAAACAATTGTGGAACTGCCTTTCATGATTCGCATCGCAAGGTTCTTCAACAAGTCTGCACTGATTGCCTGGTTCATTCCCTTTCAACCACTGCATGCACTCTATACAGTTGTGGCCGGAACCTTTGGCCTGTTTTCGACGTACAGGTGGAAAGGGAGGGAAGTGGGTTGAAGAAATTGAAATTGCCAGTTATTCAATAATGTATTAATTTTTAAGAATATCGAACAAATTCAGCATCATTTATGAGGCAAAAATTGGATGAAATAACTTGACGGGGTCAGCCCAGATTTCTTTTTAACAGCTCCAATAAAAGTATTTCTTGAGTTGAAGCCGGCAGATTTGGCAATGGCCTCAAGTGTAAAGTTTTGACTATCCGGCGAATCCTTTAGTACATCTGCAACATAATCTACCCTGTAATCATTGATCAGCTCATTGAAGTTTTTGCCATATTCCTGGTTGATGAATGATGAAATAAGATAGATTGGAACATTCAGTTCCTGGGATAAATCCCTGATTTTATACCCAGCCGCCAAGAAAGGCTTGTTGTTGTTTAAATGGTTTTCTATGCTTGAGGTCATCTCTGTCCTCATTTCAGGTGTAAAAAACGATGTTTTAGGATGATTGGATTCGTCGATTTGCTTTGGCTGATTTTCGATGGCTAATTCCGCAGGCACAGAGGGGTGAGTAACCCATCCTTTCAGCCCGTACAATATATTGGGCTTAACCAGAAGATACCCGCAAATCAAAAGAGAGCAAGCAGCAGAGGTCAAGCTAATGGCAAGTTGTAATTCCATGATCTTGGATAACTCCAAAATGTGCCAAATGATAAACAATAGATAAGAAAAAAAGATACATAAGACTAAATAGGAAAGCCATTTATAAATTTCTAGATTTTGAAAAAATATATCACTAAACCTGACTTTCAACATTCTTTTGTTTCTCTGAATTGTAATTAGCGCTAGGCCTGTGAAAAAAAGACCAACTCCCAGCCTTATCATGATACCCCATCCTAGAGGAAATAGGCCTTCAATCTCCTGGGCAGCCAAACTTTTATCAGTGACCATTTTTGATATTATTGCTCTTTTTGAGTCAGAAGAAAGCAAGAAAAATGGTAAAAAATTGATTATATACACTATCTGGGGGATAAAAAACAGGTAATCACTACTGTTAAGCCTATACTTTTGATTCAAAATAGA
>JBIJAE010000135.1:0-5008 GCA_044345895.1 Chitinophagaceae bacterium | reverse complement strand
ATTGTACTGCTTTTCTGTACTTCTCTTTGCCAGTAACCTGGTAAAGCATCAACAAAATTTTACCGTTGTTGACATGGTCAATATTGTATTCATCCTTCTTGTACCCTTTGATGGATCCATCCTCGCCTACATAATAGTCCATGGATTTTTGGATATAATTGAACCAGGTCCTGTCTCCGGTTGCATTCCATACATCATCCAAGCCTTTGAGGATTACCCCCAGGTCATAGCGCCATTGGGGCTCTTTGTCTCCAGCCAGCATGAAAGAGTCCGTCCACATGCGCATGGTTTCTGGTAACCCTCGGATGAAGATGGACTTTTCTGCAATATTGTATTGGGCTGAAACGCCTATGCTTACTATCGTTGCAGCGCATAGCAGCAAAATGTACTTGGATGAAATTCTTTTCATTATCAGTTATTTTTTCTTTGGTTCAGGTACCCAGGGACCCAAGATATTTTCGATTCAAAATTGTAAATCGTCAGCATAAAGTGGACAAAAGTTTGCTAAATTTAAGGGTGTGTTCCCATTATTCATAACTAAATCAGAAAAAATGAGAAAATGGAATCAGGCAAGAAAAAGTTAGCTAGAAATAAAGACCGAAAAGCTTAGTCTGACCAAGGAACTGATCTTCGTAAAGGAAATTAACATGATCAGAGTGATGCCCTTGCGGTCAATCGAAAAGGAACTTCGCATGTTGTTTTAATACCAGTCTTTACAATATTGGCGGCGACAATCCCCATGGCTTCAAAATCGGTAGAAATGGTTGTGATGCCATTCAGGATGATTTTTTTAAGTGGCGTTTCGTTATAAGAGATCACCCCTATCTCCTTTCCAATTTTCAGCTTGGATACAATGATTTTCTCAATCAGCGTAACCAGGTCGTCATCCATCAGGTTGATATACACTTCACCTTTCTCCAGTGTTTCGCGTTTGATGTCGTGCACCACTTTGTAATTGAATGCATATTCTTTACAGAATGAAATGAATCCTTTGACAATCTCTTCGGGATAGTAGCTGCTGTCAGGAAAAATGAGTTTGATGGTCTTGTAGTTTTTCAATTTGTTCAGGCCCTGCACCAGTGCACCATGAATATCTTTTTCAAAGTTCTCATAAACAGCGCTAAAATCACCTGTCACGCCGGGTATCACTTTGCCCAGCATGATCAACTTGTTCTTGTCAATCTGGTTGATGATCTGCGGAGCTTTTTCTTCTCCCTCCACAAAATGCGGAATGATCACATAGTAATTGTATTCAGCGGCTGAGTTGTCAAGGAGTTTGCGAAACAATGCCAGATCATTGTTGTAGATATAAAAGTCAACAGTAACCCTGCTTCCAAGGGTTTTGACAAATGCATCGTAAATGATTTTTTTGTGGGGACTCAACTTGTTGAACATCAGAAAAACCCTGGCTGTTCTGTCTACATCAACACTGCTGATAAAATATCCTTTGCCTGGAACTGAACCGATAACGCCCTGGGCCTTCAGGTGCTTGTATCCTTTTTCGGCTGTATCCCTGCAAATTTCAAAATGAAAACTCAGTTCATTGATGGAGGGAAGTACATCTCCAACACTCAGTTTACCATCCTCAATTGCCTTGATGATGCAGTTAGCGAGTTGCTGGTACTTGGGTGTAACAGAAAATTCATCAAAGTAAATCAATTTAAAAAAAAGGGAGGTTTTCATCAAGTGGATTAACTGTACAACTTAAGATTGATGAGGTCCTCCCCTACGGGGTTTGGATTCCATGCATCATGGATGGCCAGGGCTGCGCCCAAAGCTGTGGCCTGCGCCACTTCGGCAGCATATACTTTCTTGTTGTCGTAATGGGATGCGAGCATGCTCATGAAAACATGGTTCTTGCTGAAGCCACCATCGACAAAAATACTTTCAGCATCCTGGTGTTTCAATACCAGGTTGATGCTTTCAATTTGTTTTTCTACCAAAACTGCGATCAACATGTTGTAGGCCAGATCTGGAGACTCCACCTCCATAAGGTCAACTGCTTCAAAGTCCGAGCAGGCCTTTGACGCCAGCCGTTCTTTTGCTAAAGAAACCAATCCTTGATCAAAGCGAATGGCTTTGTAAAAATCTGCTGGAATAGCATAATGAGCGGCAATACGCTCTGCTCCTTTCTCATGCGCATTGCCCAAAAAAAGCCTGGATGCCTTGACGGGTTGTCCGGTGTATTGCAGGTAACAAAGGCAATCTTTTTCCAGCTCCTCATCAGTAAGGGGCACATGATCAAAGGGATTGAGGCAGATGCTCCAGGTGCCGGTAGAGACCAGCACAAAAGGATTCTTGAAACAGATCAGGTAAGGAATCAATGCTGAAGAGCTGTCGTGCAATCCGATACCGCAATACAAAGCATGACCATCGATGTTTATTTTTTCAACATGCGTAGAAGAGACAATGGGCGCAAGCGCCTGTGCAATTCCCTCTTGTTGGACCCATTCATGGTATGCCTGCTTAGTAAAGTCCCAAAGGTTGGTATGACAGCCAATGCTGGTGATATCAGTAACCTGCAGACCGGTAAAAAGAAAACTGAGGTATTGGGGAAGATGCAGTGCAGCAGCAACTTTCTGGAACAGTTCAGGTTTCTCTTTCTTCAATCTTAGCACCTGCATGCCTGAATTCAAACTTCCCAGTACAGGTGAAGCAGTGCAACGCGAAAATGCTTTTTCACCGCCGTATTGCGCATAAAACTGTTGTTGAATTTCTTCAGGATAAGGCTTGAGGTAATTGTAAAGGGGGGTCAGTGTTTTTCCGTTGGCATCAACATAAACAAAGCTCGCACCATAAGCAGTAAAGTTGATGGCCTTTACATCAAAGCCTTCAATCTTCAAGGATGACCCAATCATCTCAACTACAGAACTGGTCAGGGATGCAAGGTCTTCAGATGGAAATCCATCCTCATCAACTGTCTCTTCCATGCGCTCACTTTTCTCATAGACCAGGTTATAGGACTGATCAAAAAGCAACAACTTCTTGTTGGTCTTTCCAACATCAAGGATGGCAACTACTGACTTGTTCTGCATGCTGTTCAGTTTATACAATCAGAGTCCTGTTGCTTTAGAAACGGCACCACGCTCACCAATCAGGGTATCCCTGATTTTCATGGCGCGGTATGCGCCCAATGGGTCAATGGCAGCACCGCTCCTGCGCCTGGCTTCAGCCACAACAGACCGTACATCTGTACGGAACGCCTGCTGCAAGATTTCCTGCGCGCGCACCACATCGTTGGATTCCCGGGCCTCATCAAGCGCCTTGTCATCCACCAAGAGGGCCTGTGCGTAAGCAATTTGAATGGCCTCAACCGATTGCAAAAGATCTTCCAGCGGATCCTTGATGTTGTGTGATGCATCAATCATCCAGCCAAGGTCCTTGGCATGGTTCATGCCTCGTGCATCCATGCCCTCTACAAGTTCCCTGAAAATGAGGAAAAGCTGATAAGGCCTCATGGACCCCACCGTCAAATCATCGTCTCCGTATTTTGAATCATTGAAATGGAATCCACCGAGTTTTTTCTCCATCAGCAACAAGGAAACAATCTGCTCAATGTTGGCATTGGGAAGGTGATGACCTAGGTCTACGAGCGTATAAGCTTTGGGGCCAAGCTTGGATGCATACAACAGCGATTGGCCCCAATCACCCACAGACATGGAATAGAAATTGGGTTCAAAGGCCTTGTATTCAACAAATACCTTCCAATCATCTGGTAAGCCTGCATAGATGTCTTGCAAGCCTTCCAGTGTATTTTGAAATGCTTTCCTGAAATTCAATTGACCAGGAAAACTGGATCCATCAGACAACCAAACGGTCAGTGATGTCGATCCCAATTCTTTACCGTATTTGATCACTTCAAGGTTATGGTCTACAGCCTGTTGCCTTATGCCCTTGTCTACATTTTGCAGAGAACCGTATTTGTAACTCAATTTCTGTCCGGGCTGGTCTTGAAATGTGTTGGAGTTCATGGCATCGAAGACAAGTCCATGGTGTGCAGCCAATGTCTTGATCTTTGCTGCATCCGAAGGGATGTCCCAGGGGATGTGCAAAGAAATTGCGCCGCTCGATTGGTTGAGCTTGTGCAACAGACCTACATCTTCAATTTTCTCTTCAAGGTTCCCGGGCTCACCGCCAATGGAAAAACGGCCAAACCTTGTTCCACCAGCACCCAGGGCCCAACTTGGGATGGCCACCTGAAACGCAACGAGTTTATCAATCACTGCTTCAACATTGGTCAGAGAGGCTGCATGAAATTCAAAATTTCTTTTGTGCCCCGCCTCCAATTGCGCATTGAGCTCATCTATCCTTGACTGTTCTATCTGCATAAAGGCAAATTGATCTGTTTAAAATTATCTTACGAAAGCCATTGCTACGCCACCATCCACATTGATCACGTTGCCTGTAGACTTGTTTAGCAAGCCACCTGTAACGGCAAAACATGCATTGGCAATGTCAACAGGAAGAATGATCTCATTCAGCAAGGTACGCTTGGCATAATAGGCAGGAAGCTCCTCAACAGTCACGCCATAAGCCTTTGCACGGCCCTGGGCCCATTCACCAGCCCAGATTTTGCTGTCGGCAATGACTGCATCGGGATTGACCGTGTTCACACGGATCTTGTCCTTGCCAAGCTCAGCAGCATTGAGCCTGCTCAAATGCAACTGTGCTGCTTTTGCAGATCCATAACCAGCATTGTTGGGTCCTGAAACCAATGCATTCTTGCTCACGATGTTGATGATGTCTCCACCCATTTCCTGTTTGCGCATCACGTTGACTGCGGCTTGCGTAACAAGGAACTGTCCTTTCACCAGCACATCATAAAGGATGTCCCAGTCTTTCTCGGTATGCTCTTCGATGGGCTTTGAAATGGACAGACCTGCTGAGTTGACAATGATGTCTACGCCGCCAAATGCAAGCGCAATGGCATCCAGGGCCTTTTCGATGCTTTCTTTATCTGTCACATTCATCAGTGAAGCTGAAGCAGCATCCTTGCCAAACGTTGATT
>JBIJAE010000133.1:0-5063 GCA_044345895.1 Chitinophagaceae bacterium | reverse complement strand
TTTCTTCAACCCCTTAAACTTCTCTCAACCTCCCTCAACCTTACTTCAACCCCTTAAACCTCTTCAACCACTTCAACGTTTATGCTCTCTTCTCAATCCCTCCTCGCCGCAGCAACCGAATTCGGTACCCCACTTTATGTTTATGACGAGGCGCAAATCAAATTTCAATATGCATCCCTGAAGCAGGCCTTTCGCCGCTCGGAAGTAAAAATATTCTATGCCTGCAAGGCCCTGACCAATGTCAACATTCTCAAAATCCTTGAGCAACAGGGATCGGGCATTGATTGCGTCAGCATCAACGAAGTGCAGCTGGCCTTCAAGGCTGGGTTTACTGCCGACCGCATCATTTTTACGCCCAACAGTGTGGCCTTTGATGAATACCTTGAGGCAACAGCTTTGAATGTAAACATCAACATTGACAACCTTTCCCTGCTGGAGGAATTTGGAAATCATTTTGGTAACAGCTATCCTGTCATCATCCGCTTGAATCCGCACATCATGGCGGGTGGAAACCTCAAGATTTCTACCGGGCATGTTGATTCCAAATTTGGCATTTCAATTGAACAGGTGCAGCAGATCAGGGATGTGATGGATCGCACCAAGGTATTTGTAAAAGGCTTGCACATCCATACTGGCAGTGAAATCAAAGACCTGGAAGTATTTGTGAAAGGGTTGGAACTGGTGCTTGAAACAACACAGTATTTTCCAGACCTGTCCATCATTGACCTGGGTGGAGGGTTCAAGGTTCCATACAAACCCGATGAAGTGGGAACCGATATGGAAGCACTAGGTGAAAGATTGGCCAATAGTTTTGAAGCTTTTGAACAATCAACCGGAAAGAAATTTCAGGTATGGTTTGAGCCAGGGAAATACCTGGTCAGTCAGGCTGGCTATTTTTTGGTTCGTGCTAACATCATCAAGCAAGGGCCTTCAAGAACTTTTGTAGGGGTAAACAGTGGTTTCAATCACCTGATTCGCCCGATGTTCTATGATGCCTACCACAAGATCACCAATATATCGCATCCGGAAGGGGAGCTGAAGACCTATAACATTGTTGGAAACATCTGTGAAACCGACACTTTTGCCTGGGACAGGGAGCTCAATGAAGTTCGCCCCAACGATATTATTCTTTTCAACAATGCCGGGGCTTATGGTTTTGAGATGAGTTCCCGCTTCAATTCACGCTGTCGTCCGGCTGAAGTAATGGTGTTTGACGGTAAAATGAAACTGATTCGCAGAAGAGAGAACTTTGAAGACATTTTAGAAGGCGTCATCTTGGATTAATTCCCCATTTGTCATCGCCCATTGGACCAAACAGTTGATGCATTATTTCCTGAACCGTCCATCAAACGAACACCTCACCCCACGGTGATTTCCACAGGCTTCCAATTCCCTGACCTGCACAGACTTTCCATTGAAGCTGAACTCCAGTACGCAATGATCATCTGCCTTGTTGTAATGGTAAACCTTGGGTTTGACCTGGGTCATGTCGCCCCTTAAACTTCCATCACAGCCATTGCCCGGTTTTTCGATGTTGATGAAAAACAGGAGTTTACCTGCCTTGCCACCATCGCGGATTGAAACAAAATTTTTCTTGTCTTGCTTGTAGTCGCCACTCAGGGGGTCCTTTCTTGACAAGGTATCGATGGGGTTGTACACGGTTTTTTCTTCAACCGGCTCATTGCTTTCTGTAAGGATCAGGGTGAACAAGCCCTCTGTATTGTACACATAGGCACTCTTGTTGTAATAGGCTTTCCCATCTTTTGATTGTGTGTTCCTGGTCTTTATGACCGTTAGCCTTTTGTCAATGCCTCCTTCTGTAGACATGCCAGGGTTGCTGTTTTTTTCAACCAGGGGCATGGCAGCCTTGAATTCATTGTTGGCATCAAAGCAAAGCAGGTAAATATGTATTTTGTCCTTTTTTTCTGCCGAAAGGAAGAGGTAGGTTTCTCCGGATTCTTCAGCCTTGTACCTTCCCTTTCTGTAAAAACGAACATCCTTTGTTTTTGGGAAATCAGCCTTGAAAATACTATCTGGCAGAAATGTTGAAACAACCGTGTTTTTGATGAAAAAACTGTCAGATGTTGTTTTTTTTAAATCTTTCTGCTGGAAGATGATGGGAAGTTCACGCATGGGGAAAGATTCAATGAAGTCTGTTGTCTCAATAGCCTCATCTGCATTGATGTCTTTGGACTTTTTTCCGCAGGAGACCATTAAAACAAGGAGAAGCGCACAGATTGTTAATCTTTGCATATGCATGAATTGAAACCAATATAGGCACATCTTAAATCATTTGCAAATTTCGTTCCAAAAAAACGGGGTATCTTGCAGGCTCATTAATCTGCCCAGCATGTCAAATTTCAAGCATTACAAATTACCCTATACAATTGATTCCCGATACGAGAAAAAAGCTGCCTACTTCTCCATGGAGTTTGCCATTCACCAGCCTTTGAAAATATACAGCGGAGGACTGGGATTTCTTTCAGGATCTCACCTGAGAAGTGCCTATGAACTGCGTCAAAACCTGATTGGAATTGGCATCCTCTGGAAATATGGCTATTACGATCAGGCCAGGAACCAGGACCAGACCCTGCAGGTGCAGTGGAATGAAAAAATCTACAATTTTCTTGAGGATACCGGCATCAAGTTTCAGATCATGATCCATGATGCACCGGTTTGGGTGAAAGTTCTTTACCTGAATCCTGAAACATTCAAGTCGGCACCGCTTTTCTTGTTGAGCACGGATTGTCCGGAAAATGATTATGTCTCTCAAACCATTACCCATAGGCTTTATGACGCCAATGTGGCCACCAAGGTAGCCCAGTTTATTTTGCTGGGTGTTGGTGGAGCCAAGCTGGTGGATGAGCTGGGATTCAAACCCGATGTGTATCACCTCAACGAGGCGCATGCCATCTCTGCAGCCTTTTACCTTCTCAATAAAAATGGAGGAAACCTGGCTGAGTTGAAAAAGCAGTTGGTTTTCACCACCCATACGCCTGAAGAGGCTGGAAATGAAAAGCATGACATTTACCTCTGCAACAAGATGTCTTATTTCTGTGGAATGCCGCTTGAAAAAGTAAGGGAAATCACAGGCCTTGAGGATGACCAGTTCAACCACTCTCTGGTGGCTTTGCGCTTTGCCCGCCTTTCCAATGCTGTTTCAGAATTGCATGGTCATGTGAGCCGAAAAATGTGGAACAAGCATGAAGGGGTTTGCCCGATCATCCACATCACCAACTCTCAAAACTGGCGGTATTGGGCAGACAAGCAATTGTATTTTTCCATGGACGAGCAAAATGATGAGCGCTTTATCGACAGGAAAAGATACCTGAAGAAAAGGGCCTTTGATTTGGTTGCCGACCAGACAGGAAAACTGATGGATCCGGATGTGTTTACCATCGTTTGGGCACGCCGATTTGCCGGCTACAAGCGCGCAGACCTGCTAACCCGCGACAGGGAAAGATTTGAGGAATTGCTGAACAACTCAAAATATCCAGTGCAGATCATCTGGGCTGGAAAGCCTTATCCGGTAGACTATCCGGCCATCACAGAGTTCAATCACCTTGTTCATGTGAGCAAGGCCTATCATAACATGGCTGTTTGTACAGGCTATGAATTGGGCCTCAGCAAGCGCCTCAAGCAGGCTTCAGATGTTTGGCTGAACAATCCCCGGGTACCACGTGAGGCATCAGGCACAAGCGGTATGACTGCCGCCATGAATGGTTCGGTCAACGTGTCTACCAATGATGGATGGATTGTGGAATTCATCAACCATGGCAACAATGGTTTTGTGGTTCCTCCGCAGGACTATGAAAACATGCATGTGCAAGACCAAGACCAATACGACCTTGATGAACTGTACAGGATCCTGAAAGAGGAGGTTTTGCCATTGTACTATGAAGCTCCGCATACCTGGCGCGAGATTGTACAAAATGGCATGAAGGACGTTCGGTTCAGGTTCGATTCAAACAGGATGGCAGCTGAGTATTACGACCTGCTCTATAACGGCTAGTACTTTATTATATTTGCAACATGATTCTCCCCATTGTAGCATACGGGCATCCTGTTCTGCGTCAGCTCTGCACTGACATAACACCTGATTATCCTGAACTGAAAAAGTTACTGGATGACATGTGGGAAACCATGTACAATGCCCATGGCATGGGCTTGGCCGCACCCCAGGTCAACAGGCCCATCCGCTTGTTTGTGTTTGATACCGAGCAGGTATACAACAACAGTGATGAAGAGGAACGCAAACAATTTGAAGGAGAAACAGGTAGAAAAGCCATCTTCATCAATGCGCATATTACAGCCCTGAATGGCACGCCATGGGCTTGCGATGAAGGCTGTTTGAGTTTACCAGGGTTCAGGGAAGAAGTCAGCCGTGAAAGTACCGTTACCATCGAGTACTGCGACGAAAATTTCGTTCAAAAAACAGAAACATTCAAAGGTCTCAATGCACGGGTTATCCTGCATGAATACGATCATATCGATGGAAAACTTTTCATCGACAGGATCTCCTTGATCAGGAAAAAATTGCTCAAGAAAAAATTGGATGATATCAGTGCAGGCAGGGTAAAGTCAGGCTATAAAATGATCCTTCCAAAAAAATAATTGGTCCCTAGCTTTCGCTTCTTTCAAGGTACTCCTGCAACAAGAGACAGGCGGCAATTTCATCGATCATGCCTTTTTTTTGGCGGTCTTTTTTCTTCATGCCCATTTCAACCATCGCCCTTGATGCCATCTTGGAAGAATGGCTCTCGTCAACGGTTTCAATAGGAATTTCAGGGAAGCTGTTCTTCAGTCGCCTGATGCAATGCTTGGCTCCTTCCGTAGAGTGGGTGGGGGTTCCATCCAGTTGATAGGGTTCGCCAATCAGGATTCTTTCTACAGGTTCTTTGGCAACATAGGCTTTCAAAAATTCAAAAAGCTGTTGCGTGTCAACGGTTGTTAAGCCGGTGGCAATGATTTTCAATGGATCGGTCACCGCTATGCCGGTTCTTTTGTTGCCATAATCCAATGCGATGATTCTTGCCATGGTCTACTATAAAATGATGAGGTCT
>JBIJAE010000131.1:0-5140 GCA_044345895.1 Chitinophagaceae bacterium | reverse complement strand
GTTTCGCTCAGCTTTTGAAGCACCTGGTTTTGCATCAGGAGAAACCATGTCGAGCAGCAATACCTGCACACCAATGCCGGCAAAATGACAGGCAATCCTTGATCCCATGATGCCAGATCCCAGGATAGCCACTTTCTTTATTGTAGGGTTCATATGTATTTACAGGATTTCCTTAAGAAACTTTTGCACCGGCTGCAATAGCATTTTCAGGTTGTACAAAATGAAGTTTTCCTGCTGCATCTTCTGCCATCAAGATCATACCATTGCTGTCAATCCCCCTCATTTTTCTGGGAGCAAGATTGGCCACTACCACCACCTGTTTCCCAACAATATCCTCAGGTTGAAAATGCATCGCAATACCAGAAAGAATGGTTCTTTTCTCAAATCCCAGATCAACTTCAAGTTGCAACAACTTATCTGCCTTCGGCACTTTTTGTGCAGCAGTAATGATGCCTGTGCGCAGGTCTATTTTTCCAAAATCATCGTAGACAATCTCTTCCTTGAGTGCATGCTGCGTTTCCTCAGCAGGCTTGGCTTCTTCAACGGCGGCAATCGCACCTGCCCTTAATTTATCCATCTGGTAGGCTATTTCTTCGTCTTCAATTTTCCTGAACAACAACTGGGGTTCGCGCAAACTGTACCCAACACTGAGCAATTTCATGCTGCCTGCATTTTCCCAATCCAGTATCTTATCGACCACCTTCATCATGCTGCACATTTTCTTTGCAGTGGATGGCAGAAATGGATTGATGAGCACGGCAAGGTTGGCAGCGAGCTGCAAACAATGGTGCATGCAGTTGTCAATTTTCTGCTGTTGAGCAGGGTTCTCTGCAAGTGTTTTGGCAAGAATCCAGGGCTCTTTTTCTTGCATGTACTTGTTGCCTTTGCGGGCAAGATCGATTACATCAAACAATGCTTCGCGGAATTTATAATTTTCCAGTGAAGCTTCTATCTTGGTCTTGGCATCTGCGATGTCGCGCACCAATTGATGGTCTTTTTCATCAGCCATTTCCTCAACAAATCTTGGCACTTTTCCACTACAGAGTTTGTGCATCAGCACAAAAGCACGGTTCACATAATTGCCGAAAATGGAAACCAGTTCACTGTTGACGGCATCCTGAAATCCTTTCCAGGTGAATTCGCTGTCCTTGCTCTCTGGCGCTATTTGTGTGAGATAATAACGGAGCATGTCAACGCACTGGTCACCGCCATTTTCCTTTTTCACAAAATCATTGATGAAATCACGCATCTCGAGTTTCCAGTTTCTGCTGGTACTCATCTTATCGCCTTCGAGGTTCAGGAATTCATTGGCAGGTACATTGGTGGGCAGGATATTGCCATGCAATTTGAGCATCACCGGAAAAATGATACAATGGAAAACGATATTATCCTTGCCAATAAAATGAACAAGCTGTGTGTCGTTCTCATACCAGTATGGCTTCCAATCCTTGTCATTGTCAATGGCCCACTGCTTGGTTGCAGAGATGTAACCGATGGGTGCATCAAACCATACATACAATACCTTTCCAGTTGCATCTTCCAAAGGCACCTGTACGCCCCAGTTCAAATCACGGGTCACTGCCCTGGACTGTAAGCCTCCGTCTATCCAGCTCTTGCACTGCCCAACCACAGAAGGCCTCCAGTCATCCTTGTGTTGGTCCAGGATCCACTCTCTTAAAAAGGTTTCATGTTTGGCCAATGGCAAGTACCAATGGGTTGTTTTTTTCTTGACGGGCTTGTTGCCGCTGATGGTGCTTACAGGATCGATGAGCTCATCGGGGCTGAGTGCTGTTCCACAGGATTCACACTGGTCTCCAAATGCTCTGTTGCTCTTGCAATGCGGACAGGTTCCTTTGATGAAGCGGTCTGCAAGGAAAGTAGATGACGCTTCATCGTAGTATTGTTCTGTCTCCTTGGTTTCCAGTTCCCCTCTTTCATGGAGATAACTGAAGAACTCCCTGGAGGTTTCATGGTGCAACGGATCAGAAGTGCGGTGATAAACATCAAAACTGATCTGGAGGTTGGCAAAGTCCTCCTTCATCGCCTGATGGTATTTGTCGATGATGGCCTGTGCAGTGGTTCCCTCTTTCATGGCCTGAATGGGAATGGCAGTTCCATGCTCATCACTTCCACAGACAAAAACAACATCCCTTTTCTGGGCCCGGAGGTAACGGGAATAAATATCCGCAGGGATATAGGCGCCGGCCAGGTGACCGATATGTTTCAGTCCGTTGGCGTAAGGAAGTGCAGAGGTGATCAGGTATCGTTTGGGGAGATTGTTCATTTGCTTTCTTTCGTGTTGGCAAAATTAACCAAATGTATCGAAGGATTTGGGGCATTTTTTAGCCATAAAACCTAATTTTAGGCCATGAAGATCCCTCCATACCTCCAACCTGGCGATACCATTGGCATCGTTTGCCCTGCCGGTTTCATGCCTGCAGAAAAAGCAAAGGCCTGCATACAGACCCTCAAAAAATGGGGATACAAGGTGGTAAAAGGAAAAACCCTGGGCGGCAGATCAAAAAATTATTTCTCTGGAACCGATGAAGAAAGATTGAATGACCTGCAATCATTCCTTGATGACCCATCCATCAATGCCATCCTCTGTGGAAGGGGTGGATACGGCACTAGCAGGATCCTGGATGGCATCAACTGGAAGGCTTTCAAAAAAAATCCCAAATGGATCATTGGATTCAGCGATATCACCGTGCTTCATGGCTACATGCACCAACAGCTGGGCATATGCAGCATTCATGGACCGATGGCCGGCGCTTTCAGCAATGGGGAGAACAGGTTCACTTTCTCACTGAAAGATACCCTTGAAGGAAAACCGGTGCATTACAGTGCAACACCACATCCCCTCAACCAACATGGGAAGGCCAAAGCAGCTGTCATTGGAGGAAACCTCTGCCTGATGGCCCATTCTATTGGCAGCAATGCGGAATATGATACCGATGGAAAAATCCTTTTCATGGAAGACATTGGGGAACAGCTGTACAATATTGACAGGATGATGTTGCAGCTGAAAAGAGCTGGAAAATTGAAAAAACTGAAGGGCCTGATCGTTGGTGGCTTTTCAGACAACAAGGATACCGAAAGAACATTTGGCAAAACGGCTTATGCCATCATCGCAGAGGCGGTTCAGGAATACAATTACCCAAAATGTTTTGGATTTCCCATCAGCCACGAGAAAGAAAATGTTGCCATTGCCATTGGCCAAACTTATGCTTTAGAGATCAATGATGATGCAGTCAGTCTCTTCAGGATATAGCCTTGTTCTGATGTACACAACAGTTAACTCCTGTTGTATATCGCTTATCCAATGAGGTGCTTTATGGCTGAATGGACATTGGTATAAATGAAATTGAATCCGGTGCGTTGCAGTTTACCTGAATCAACAGTTGTGCTTTTGAGCACTTCAACGCTCATTTCACCCATGATCATTTTCAGTAGAAAAGCAGGAACCTTGAAGGGGATGAAAAAATGTCCGTTCATGGCATTGGCAATCAGCAGCGTCAATTCCTTGTTGGTAGCAGGTTGTGGTGCAACCAGGTTGTAGACACCTTCCATCGATGCTGTTTCAATGGCATGAATAAAGGCCCGGCAAAGATCGTCAATATGGATCCAGCTGGTGACCTGATGACCAGAGCCCAATACGGCAGCTACACCAAATCTAGCAGGCTTTTTGAATTCAGCCAATGCGCCACCCTCATTGCTCAAGGCAATGCCAAGCCTCAACTTGACCAGTCTTTTACCCAGTGATTGCACCTTGTCTATGCTCTCTTCCCAGGCCTTACAGGTTTGTCCAAGAAAATCATTCGCGGAGGGATCTTCTTCAGTGAATACTTTTCCCTGATCAGGGCCATACCAGCCAATGGCAGAGGCGCTAATAATTGACTTGACTTTGTTGGGCTGTGCAGAAAGGCAGCTGAACAAGAGTTCACTTGATTGGGTGCGGCTCAACCGGATCTGTTCCTTGCGCTTTTTTGTCCATCTTTTCTTGGCCACACCCTCCCCTGCCAGGTGCACAACATGGTCAGCTTTTTCAATGGCCTGCGGATCAATCATTTTCTTCTCTGTATCCCACTTGGCATAAAAAATATTACCGCTTGGCCTGAAACTGTTTTGAGAGGAACTGGTCTTGTACACAGAAGCCGTTTCAACAGGATTCCTGGAAAGAATGATCACATCATATCCCTGGTTGAGCAAATGCCTGCTCAGTGCGGTACCGATCATACCTGTTCCCCCTGTAATCAAAACTGTTGGCATGGCTTGTTTTTTGCAAAATTACGATGAATCGCAACAATTGTATAGACCAAAAAATAAAAAAGCCCCAGATGGATATCCGGGGCCGAGGGTAAACAAAGGTTTTTCATCAATCAGGTTTCTTCCCTTCAAGGAAAGTATTGATCGTACTGATCTGGGTAACGTTGTTTTCATCAGTTCCTACTGCATAACTGCTGTAAAATTTCTCAACAGAAGCCAGGGTGGTATTGTGTACCTGGAGGTTTTGCCTGACATAGGCAGGAATGTTATCGTATTCATTGTTGGGATCAGCAGCACTGAAATTGAAGGAAAGGTTCCTCAACTTGTGCAATCTTTCCGCAGCCCTTGCCTTTTGCATTTCCGCCTCGTCCAATGCGGCTATTTCCTGAACAAAGGGACTATTCATCTTGGGCTCTCCAACCACTGTAGCCTTGGGCAAAGACTCCTCATGAAAGACCATTTCAAATGACTCCTTTACCTCTTCCAGTTCCTGGCTGGGTAGTGGGTAGTGGGTAATGGGCTCTGTGTTGAGGGTTATGGGTTCTGGGTTGTGGGTTGTGAATGGCTCAGGTGCTTGAACGGCTTCTACATCCAATTTTTCTACAAGTTCAATGGATGCTGTACTTGCTTCGGGCAATTTTACTTCAGTTGCCTGAACAGGAGCCGGGCTTTCTGTTGCTGCCTCGTTGGCATAAATATTGGCAGGTCGTTTCAAGAAAGAACCCATAGCAGGACTGACGACTTGTGAGACAACAACTGGCTTCACTTCCTCTTGTGCTGGCTCTTCCATTGAAACAACTGCAGTTGAAGCATGAACTTCAGCCATGACTGGCAATTCTTTGATGGTAAGGTCAAGCTCAAAAACAATTGGGCC
>JBIJAE010000130.1:0-5169 GCA_044345895.1 Chitinophagaceae bacterium | reverse complement strand
CTATTGCGGTCTTCATCATTACCATGGTGCAACAGCTCTTTCCAATGAAGCGCTTCCTGTATGGGGTTGAAGGTATAAACAGCTTGAACTGAAGGAGTTTTGGAACGGATGGATTGGACCTTGGCATACAATTCCTGGTCGCTTACGAAAACCAGTTTTACTGCCGCATCATTCAGGATAAATTCAAGTTCATTGACATTGATGGTTGGGTAAATGGGTGTAAGGACGGCCCCAGTTTGTTGTACAGCAAGATCAAGGATGACCCATTCAGGCCTGTTGTTGCTGAGGATGGCAATCTTGTCTCTTCCCTCAATGGTTCCATCCTGGTATCCAATGCCGGCGCGCATGAGTCCCATGCTAAGGCTGTCTACCAATTGCTGGATTTCTTTTGTGCTGTATTTTCTCCAAATGCCATCCTCTTTGGCGGCAAACATGTCTTCCTGTGGAAATTTTTGAAGCTGCCATTCAAGGCAGTCAAACAATCTGGTAGGGGTCATAAATGGCAAGTTTTGGCTTAAATAAACAGGGGTTTAGGCATGATGCTCAACCCCTGTTTATGGAAGATAAAATTTATTTACGAAATGGAGCCGAGGGCTTCATCAAAGTTTTTTATGTTCTGAAATCCTATCACTTATGTTTATCGAATCATTGACATTGGCACTTCTTTTTTCAACAAGTTCTTATAGATGAAGGCATTGTTTTCATTGGTTGAATGAAACTGTTGGTTCCCACCCCAGCCATGCCTGCCCCCAGGATAGACCATGAATTCAAAATGCTTTTTGACGTCCTGCAATTTTTTCACCAGTTGAAGGCTATTTTGCAAGTGCACATTGTCGTCCATGGTGCCATGATAGATCCTGAGCAAACCCTTGTATTGGTCTGCATAGGTCATGACAGCGCCAGCTGTATAGCCTTGTGGGTTCTCAGCAGGAGTATCCATGAACCTTTCTGTATAGTGCGAATCGTACAATTTCCAATCTGTTACACTTCCTCCAGCCAGGCCGTGGGTGAAATATCCTGCTCCTGCTGTCAATGCCATGCAGGTCATGTATCCGCCATAGCTGAATCCTGCAATACCAACACGGGTGGAATCAGCGCCGTGTGTCCGCAACCATTTTACAATGGTGATCCAGTCTTTCAGTTCCCAGTTCCCCAGGTTCCTGTGCATGTAGTTGATGCCGTTTTTGCCAAATTGTCCACTGGCCCGGTGGTCCATCGCTACCTGGATCAGTCCTTCCTTGGCCCACCACTGGGTTTGCCCGTTGAACTGCCAGCCATCACGAACAGTACCGGCATTGGGTCCGCCATAAATACTGATCATGACCGGATATTGTTTAGCAGGATCGAAATTGAGTGGCCAGGTGATGCGGATGGGAAGCTGAAAAAGACCATCTTCAGAAGGGATCCTCAGGATCTCGGTTTTGGCCATGGCGTATGCATCAAAATCAGGTCCTTTGCTGTCTCCCAGTTCAAGGATCAGCTTGCCCTTGTTGTTCACCAGGGCAAGCCTGTCTGGGGTTGAAGCATTGGAATAACGGGTGGTGAAATAGCTTCCGTTGGGAGACAGGTCGGTGGCGTGTGTATAGTCACCAAAGGTGAGGCGCATTTGGTTCTTGCCATCAAAGTCAACACGGTAAAGGTCTGTGCGAACGGAGTTCTCTTGCCTTGAGGTGAAATAAATGATGTTTTTTACTTCATCGATGAACTGAACGGAAGTGCTCCAGTTGGGTCCGGTAGTGATTTGGTTTTTGAGGGTGCCATCATTGTTGTGCAGGTAGAGCTGGTCCCATCCGTCCTTATCGCTTTGAAGAATGAATCCCTTGTTGTTGCCAAGAAAACTGATGCGTCCTCCCTGGTCATCAAGGTCAATCCATGTCTTTTGTTTTTCGTTGTACACCTCTTTTTTGCTGCCATTTGTTGGGTTCACCGCGTAAATAATCAGGTTGTCCTGACCGCGGTTCATCCACTGAACCAGCAAGGTTTTTGCATCGGGCGTCCAGTAGGGCATGCCAAAATACTGGTCTTCATTTTCATTGAAATCAGCCCAGGTCAGCTGGCCTCCTTCTGCAGGTGTGATGCCAATGCGAACAGTTGGATTGGGATCTCCCGCTTTTGGATAACGGGTGTTTTCTGAATACCCATGTTGACCGTTTTCACTGTAGATGGGAAACAATGGAACCTTGGTGTCGTCCATGCGCATGAACACGATCTGCTTGCTGTCTGGGCTCCACCAAAATGACTTGTAGCGGGTGGGTCTTCCGAGAATCTCTTCAAAGTATACCCAGCTGGCATAGCCATTCAGGATAAGATCTGTACCATCATTGGTGATGCGGTATTCTTTTCCTGATGCGATGTTGATGGTGTAGAGGTCATTTTTCCTGGTGAAGGCAACCCATGCCCTGTCTGGAGAAAGCGTAGGATTCACCTCTGTTTCAGGCGTTTTTGTCAGTTGTTTTGCGGGTTGGTTCGGTATGGAAACAAATACATCATTGTCTCTCAGGCTTACGCTAATCCCGGGGCCTGAATTGGTTTTCAACAGGTCGGCTGATGATGGGGTCAGTTTGCCTGTTTTGCAATCCACCATAAAAACTTTCATGGCAGAATCCTGGTGTTCTTTTTTGTTGATCAGCAACCTTGAATCGTCTACCCATCCCATTACACGGGGAAGGGGGGTAGTGATATTGGTTGAACCGCCACGAAGCATCTGTTGTTCGGTGAATTCTTTTTTCTGGGCACTAACACCCAATGAGAGCAAGCTGGTTATGGATAGGAGCAGTAGTTTCATTGTCTTGTTGTTTGTGTTGATTAGTCCCTGTAGTTGAGTGCTGGCTTTCTTGTTCCCAGCAGGGCTTCGTATTTCAGAAATTCATCTTTTGATTGCTGGATCAAGGCAGGATTGGTGAAAAGATCAATGGCTGTCAATGCCATGGTTTTTGCAGCCACCAGCATGCCTTTGGTGCCGATTTCAGTTCCGCCACAGGCAACAGCTTGCCAGCTGTGGGCAGGTGTGCCGGGGGCCCAGGTGGCAGCGCGCAGTCCAACGGTAGGCAATGCATAACTGACATCGCCCACATCGGTTGATCCGCCACCTGCATCCATTTCAATTTTCAACGGTTTGATGCTGTCTGCAGATTCAACGGCAGGATAATTGAATGTAAAAGAGGATTGTATTTTTCTGGCAAAAGCTTTTTCTTCTTCTGTGTATTTTACCCCACCCACTTTTTCCAGGTTGGTTTGCATGGCCTCACCCAATGTTCTGTTCAACAAGAGGTCGTGTGTACCACCGATGATCTCAAATTCCATTTTGGTTTCAGTGCCCATGGCTGCTGCTTTTGCTGCAGTAGCCACACGGTCGAAAATCTGTTTTACCTGATCGCGCTTGGGGTGGCGAACATAGTAATAGACTTCAGCAAAATCTGGCACCACATTGGGGGCTTTTCCACCATTGGTGATGACATAGTGTATCCTTGTTTCTTGGGGAACATGTTCACGCATCATGTTGACCATGTGGTTCATGGCTTCAACCGCATCAAGGGAAGAACGTCCACGGTCTGGTGCACCCGCTGCATGTGCTGAGAGCCCGTAGAACCTGAACTTTGCAGAACTGTTGGCCAGTGCGCTGGTCATGGTTACACCATTGCCATCACCGGGATGCCAGTGGATGGCCACGTCTACATTGTTGAACAAACCGGCCCTCACCATGTATACTTTTCCTGATCCGCCTTCTTCTGCGGGGCAACCATAGACCTTGATGGTGCCGGTAATTTTTTTCTCTTCAATGAGTTTTTTGATGGAAACACCTGCTGCAACGGATGCTGCGCCAAACAGGTGGTGTCCGCAACCATGTCCTCCGGCTTTTCCATCAATCCCTTTTTTCTCTGGCACAGCTTGCTGCGCAAGCCCTGGCAAGGCATCAAATTCAGCCAGGATACCAATCACGGGTTGGCCACTGCCATAGGTGGCAACAAAAGCGGTGGGAATATCTGCTACGCCTGCCTCAACGGTGAAGCCTTCTTTTTTCAATGTTTCTTGCAGCAAGGCACTGCTCTTGACCTCTTTGTAGCCCAGTTCTGCATTGTCCCAGATTTGTAGGGCAATGTTTTTGTATGCAGGATAACTGGACTCAAGACTAGCCAGGGTTGCTGTTTTCAGGGGTTCATTGGATGGCGCAGCAACGGCCTTTTTTTTCTGTGCGATTGCATGGAAGCCTCCTGCAAACAGCAGACAGCCAGCGAGCAGTAACATTCTTTTCATTCCTTGTATTTAAGTACACAATTTAACTGCTTATCCTTACATTTATATACGCGTCCAACTGTTTTTTAACCCAACCAACATTTCAAAGCCTAAAAAGAATATCCATGCGTTCAATTTCACCATTTTACATCGGTTCCCAGTTTTTCTTGATGTTGTTCATTTCCCTCTTTGCAACTGCACAGCTGCGCGACAATGCAGGCACAGCAAGGGTTGCATCGTTCAAGTTGCAACAACAACTCAATGCAGCTTCACCCTACAAAAACCTGCAATGGAGGAATGTCGGTCCAGACCTCATCAGCGGCCGGGTTACTGAAGTGGCCGGTATTCCTGGCAACAAGAACATCATATTTGCCTCCTTTGCAACAGGCGGTTTCTGGAAGACGGTTGATGCAGGAGAAAGCTGGACACCATTGACAGACCAGCTGGGCACACTCTCCATCGGTGCCTTTGCATTGGCCCCATCCAATCCTGATATCATCTATCTTGGAACGGGCGAGTCCAATATTTTCAGGGCATCGTTGCCTGGAATGGGTGCGTACAAATCTATCGATGGAGGCAAGACCTGGCAGGCGATTGGCCTGACCAATACAGGGACCATTGCAAGGATCCTGGTACATCCACAAAACCCTGATGTAGCCTATGTTGCAGCGGGTGGAAACGAGTGGAGCTACAACAACAACAGGGGCGTCTACAAAACAACTGATGGCGGAAAAACATGGAGCAGGATCCTGGGAAATGATGAGAAAACCGGTGCCATTGACCTGGTGATGGATCCAACCAATCCAGACCTGATCATTGCCTCCACCTGGAACCGCATCCGCAGGAGATGGAGTGATCCGGTTCCTGAAGATGGCGACTATTTGTATAAGACTGTTGATGGTGGTAAAACCTGGAACAAGCTCACCAATGGGTTGC
>JBIJAE010000147.1:0-4664 GCA_044345895.1 Chitinophagaceae bacterium | reverse complement strand
CTCCTTCAGATCTTTTGCCCATGGCTTTCAAGCATTACCACCTGGGCAAATAAGCCCTACTGTTTGCTTATCTCTCCAGTGATAAAACGTATTGCAGTAGCCGCAATCTGTGCCCTGTATTGGGCATTTATGTAGCGATCCTGTGCTTCAATCAGGCTCAGTTGTGCCTGCCTCAATTCAATTGAATTGCTTTGAAGTTTTTTGAATCGCTCTGTAGAAATAAAATTATTCTCTTCAGCCAGTTTTACATTGCTCTCTTCAACCTTGGATACTGAAACGGCATTCTCGTATTCCTGAAAGGCAATCAGCAAATCTCGCTGTAACAAAGCACGCAGTTGTTCTGTCTGCAGCTCCTGCCTTTTCTGTTGAATACTGTTGACCTTCAACTGGGTCTTGTTGACATTTCCGTTGAAGATGGGAATACCAATACCCAATCCGATGTTGGGCCCAAAGGTTTGGTTGGTAAGAAAGAATCCGGCGGTTGATTTGGACCTGTTCAAAACAGTGTTTGAATTCAGGTTTACGGTAGGCATCCTTTGTGAATTGATGATCTTTTTTTCAATCATCAGGTTCAGTTTTTCCTGTTGAGCCAACAGCAATTGCGGGTTTTGCTGGTCAATTTTAGACACAAGGGCATTGTATTCTATTGAAGGGATGCTGAACTGCTCCTCTTTTGGGTTGAAGGCCGCACCAGCTTCTTTCTTGAGCAGGGCATTCATGGATGCTTTGGTATTGGCCACCTGTTTGTAGATGTTCTGAAGATTCACTTCCTGTGCATTCAGGTCAATTTTTGCCTGTAGCATGTCTGTTTTGGCACCACTTCCTACGTTGAACCTTGTTTCGGCAATTTTCAACCTTTCTTTCGACAAATCGATGATGGCTTTGGTGGCGATCACCTGTTTGTTAAAACGAATCAGGTTGTAGTAAATATTCAACACATCAAAAATCACCTGGTCAATTTGTTGGGATACTGCAATGGCACCCATTTTCTCCATGGCATCAAATCTTTCTAAGGTAGACCTCACCCGCATGCCATTGTAAATTCTCCAGCTGATGGCAAGATTGGCATTGATGTTGCTGTTGGAAACATTGTTTCTTACAATGCTGTTACCATTGGCCAATTTCTGGTTGATATTGGAATTGCCTTCTGTATTGAAGATATTGCCTGCTATTGTTGGAAGACCGCCAGCATTTCCCAAGTTGTTATTGGCCTTTGCAATGTCCAGATCGGTTGAGGCAATCTGGATATCGAGGTTTTGTTTCAGCGCCATGTCAATGGCTTCTTTTGCGGTAAAGCTGCTGTCTTGCGATGATACCGCGTTGGCAAACAGGATACTCAACAACACTGCTTTAATTCTCATGGGTAGCTCTTTTTTTCCTAGAAATATAACTGTACAGCGCAGGCACTACAAACAAGGTCAGCACCAAGGCAAACATCAGGCCACCGATAATAACGATACCCAATGGTATCCTGCTTTTTCCTGCAGATCCCAGTGCCATGGCAATGGGCAAAGCACCAAGTGCAGTGGCGAGGGTTGTCATCAGGATTGGTCTCAAGCGTGCCACAGATGCATCCAGCACAGCATCAATCTTGTTCATTCCTTTTTCCCTTTGCTGGTTGGCGAACTCAACAATGAGGATACCGTTCTTGGTAACCAAACCAATCAACATGATGATACCAATTTGAGAGAAGATGTTGAGTGACTGTCCAAAAACGGATAAACTGATCACCGCTCCTGCAAGTGCCAGTGGCACCGTAATCATGATGATCAATGGGTCAACAAAGCTTTCAAACTGTGCCGCCAATACCAGGAAGATCAGCACCAGGGCCAAGAGGAAGGCGTTTTGGGTATTGGAAGAGCTCTCGGCAAAATCCCTTGAAGATCCGCTGAGGCTTGTGGTAAACGATTCATCCAGCACTTTTTTAGAAATGCGTTCCATCTCTTTGATACCATCTCCAAGTGTTTTTCCATTGGCCAATCCTGCAGAAACAATAGCACTTTTCAACCTGTTGTAATGGTAAATGGTTGGGGGAGTAGCGGTTTCAGAAATGGTGACAAGGTTGTCCAGCTGGATCAGCTGTCCTGTTTTACTGCGGAGATAAAAAGACTTAAGGTCAAGCGGTGCATCCCTGTCTTTTCTGTCTACCTGTCCAATCACTTCATATTGTTTTCCGTTCCGGATGAAATAACCAAACCTTCTGCCGCTGAGCGCAAGCTGAAGGGTATTGGAAATATCAAGGATTGAAATGCCCAGCTCTCCGGCTTTCAACCTGTCAATGGTTACCTGCAATTCAGGTTTGTTGAATTTGAGGTTGACATCATTGCCCTGAAAAACAGGACTCTTCACAACCTCATCCATGAACTGAGGAACCTTCTCTTTGAGTTTATCAAAATTGAGGTTCTGCAAAACGAACTGCACGGGTAACTGGCCCCTGCTGGCTTGTCCAACTGAAATGGTTTGTTCCTGCAAGACAAGCACCCTCACATCGGTATAATCTTTGAACATTTTGTTCATGTTCTGTGCAATCTCATTCTGGCTGCGCTTCCTCTCGCTGGCATCCACAAGACCCATGCTTATGGAAGCTGCATTGGCTCCACCAGAACCTGAGAAATTGGGTGCAAAAGACAACACCACATAGCGCTCAGGAACAGAATCCATGATCTTTTCGGTGATGTCATAAACCGCCTTGTCCATGTAATCAAAGTCTGTTCCTTCAGGTGCAAGGATACTCGTTCTCAACCTGTTTCTATCTTCCATTGGAGCCAGCTCAGAAGGAAGTTTTGTTCCAACAAAATAAATTGCGCCAACGCAGGCTAGAACGATCACAAAAGCAATCCACCTTTTGCGCATGAATGCTGCCAGCCAGCGTTGGTATCCTGCTTCCATGCCCCTGAAAAAAGGTTCAGATTTGGTGTAGAACCATGAATGCTTGTGTACATTTTTCTTGGTCAGGTAGATGTTCAACACCGGTGTCAGCGATAGAGACACAAAAGCTGAGATCAATACAGCACCTGCAACAACAATCCCAAATTCCCTGAACAACCGTCCCACAAATCCTTGCAGGAAAATGATGGGAAGAAATACGATGGCCAGCGTAATGGATGTTGAAATAACAGCAAAATAAATCTCTTTCGAGCCTTCTCTTGCAGCCTTCCACTTGTCCATTCCCTGTTCTATCTTCTTGTAGATATTTTCCGTTACCACAATTCCATCATCCACCACCAGACCTGTGGCAAGTACCAAGGAGAGGAGTGTCAATACATTGATAGAAAATCCGGCAATGTACATGATGAAAAACGCACCGACAAGGGCTACCGGAATATCAATCAAAGGCCGGAAGGCGATCGACCATTCCCTAAAGAACAAATAGATGATGATCACCACCAGCAAGATGGCAATGATCAGGGTTTCTTTTACTTCTGTGATGGCTTTCCTTACAAACTGTGTTTTGTCGTAACCTACTTCAAGGATAATGTCTGGAGGCAAATCTTTTTTGATGACATCAATCCGTTTGTATAATTCATCGGCGATGGCCACCTGGTTGGACCCTGGCTGTGCGACAACGCCCAGGTTTACTGAGCGAATATTGTTTTTTCTCGTAGCAGACTCTTCATTTTCGGGCCCGATGATGGCATAACCGATGTCCTTCAACCGGATGCTCTTGCCTTCTGTCTGACGGATGATCAGGTCATTGAAATCCTCTTCTGAAGTAAGCTTTCCATAGGCCTTAACGGTCATCTCGGTGGTGTTTCCACGAACCTTTCCACCTGGCAATTCTATGTTTTCGCGGTCGAGTGCAGATTTTACATCCTGGATGGTAAGTTTGTATGCAGAGAGCCTGACGGGGTCAAACCAAATCCTCATGGCAGGGCGCTGCCCAAATACACTTACACCACTAACACCGGGAATGGTCTGCAATCTTTCCTGTACGATATTCTCTGCCAGGTCAGACAGTTCCAACAGTGTCCTTTTGTTGCTCTGCATCTGCATGAATACAATCGGATCAGAATCGGAATCTTGTTTGGCTACGGTTGGTGGTGCATCAATATCCTGGGGAAGCCTTCCCGTAACCTGAGAAACCTTCTCTCTTACATCATTGGCAGCCCTTTCAAGGTCAACCCCCAACTCAAATTCTACCGTAATGCTGCTACTGCCTTGAGAACTTGATGAGGTAATGTTCTTCACGCCCTCAACACCATTCACGGCTTTTTCAATGGGTTCAGTAACCTGTTGTTCGATGATTTCTGCATTGGCTCCTGTATAGCTGGTCCTTACGTTGACCACGGGCGGGTCAATCGCAGGGTATTCCCTGACACCAAGAAAACTATAACCAATGGCACCAAAAATGATGATGACAATGCTGCATACAACTGCAAAAACCGGTCTTTTTATGCTTAATTCAGAAAGATTCATTGGGCCAGAATTGGGTTGTTACTAATTGACTTTGCTGAGTTTCACTTTAGAATCTTTTCTGATGAAAAGAAGACCTGTTGTGATGACCGTATCGCCTGGCTGGAGTCCGCTGGTTATTTGAACGTTCTCCGCATTCCTCAAACCTGTAGTTACGCTTACAAATTCAGGTGTGCCGTTGCGGTAGAGCAGGAGTTGTTTGGTGCGGGCGGTTGGTATAATGCACTGTGAAGGCACCATCACGGCAGCAT
>JBIJAE010000010.1:0-18588 GCA_044345895.1 Chitinophagaceae bacterium | reverse complement strand
GCTTTCTGCTGTTTTTCTTAGAAAAAGCAGGTCTCCAATACCAATTTCAATCACTAAGCGCATCTCAAAAATCTCCTTCATGGTTTCCCCGTCAAGCAGTTTGGGGTCCATGACTCGATGCATGTTTCCTAAAAAATCGGGTCTGGTGATGATCATACCCCTGTTTTTCCTTGATTCGATGATGCCAAGCATCCTGAACCTTGAAATGGCTTCCCTTATTGCAGTCCTGCTGACGCCCATTGCTTCAGCAAGGTCCATTTCTTTGGGAATTGCATCACCTGGCTCGAAGTTTTCGTTGCGGAAAAACTCTTGCAGCTGCCTTTCTATCTTGTCAACCTGGGATAACGCACTGGCCGGATTAAGTCTGGAAATCGACATTCTTGTTTTTGGTTTGAATAATCAATGCCTGCTTTCGTCACTGGAAAAGGCAACAATAAATTTATTTGAAAAAATGTTAAAATTTAATTTTAATCCTTAATATTGTTATATGTACGACATATAACAATTCCTGATTTTACAAAATTAGTACAAAGTTCAATTTAAATTTTAAATATGAGAAAATCCCTTTCATTCCTCTTTTTTTTCCTGATGCTTGTTGCTGTATCAGCTGCACAGTCCAGCAAAATTTCAGGACGTGTGGTTGCCTCGGAAGAAAATTTGCCGCTCTCAGGAGTGAGCGTTTCAATCAAAGGCAAGACTACAGGCACCCAAACAGCAGCCAATGGTTCTTTTTCCATTGATGCTGAAAAGGGTGAGACAATCGTCATTTCATTTGTTGGCTACCAGTCCCAGGAAATAAAGATTGGTTCTATTGCGACGTTGGAAATTCAATTGATCTCAGATGCTGCAAAATTGGGTGAGGTTGTTGTGGTTGGATACGGTACCCAGTCAAGGAAAAATGTAACCAGTTCAATTTCCAAACTCAACCAGGAAGTGCTTGCATCAACGCCGCGTTCCAACGTGGGCGGTGCTTTACAGGGCACAATGTCCGGTTTACAGGTGGTCAACTCAACTGGTTCTCCAGGTGCTTCACCGTTGATTTTGCTGAGGGGTGGGGCTTCTATCAACAATCCAGGATCTCCTTTGGTTGTAGTGGATGGGATTATCCGTGCTTTCAATGACATCGCTGCGCAAGACATTGAATCCATTGAGTTGTTGAAAGATGCTGCTGCAACTGCTATTTACGGAGCCCGTGCCAACAATGGTGTAATCCTCATAACCACAAAACAAGGAAAAGTAGGAACATCTCAGGTTTCATACAAATACACAGCAGGATACAACAGGAACAGGCAAGGGTATGAATACATGAACGCCAAGGATTTCATCTATTACAACAGGTTGGGTAACTTTAACTCAGGAAGGACCCTTGCCCAGGTAAATTCAGCCCGTGGTTATGGTTTGCTTACATCACCTGCTGATCTTGCCACTTTTGACATTAGGAAATACGATGCAACAACTGCCTACCTCATGACCAATGGATGGGATACCGTCTCTGATCCTTATGGCGGAGCCATCATTTTCAAGGACCATGGTGGTGAGATGAATGATCTGGTCTTCAGGAATACGAAAACAAATGATCATTTCGTCAATATGTCTGGTGGCAATGACAAAGGGAAATATTATGCCAGCTTCAACTATTACAGTGAAGATGGTGTTGTCATTGGTTCCAGTTACAAACGTTTTGCCACAGACCTGAACGGATCCTATAAGATAAAGCCCAATGTGGAGGTCAGCTCTGCCGTCAACATGTCAACCTCTGCCCAATATGGAACCATCGCTTTAGAGAGCAATACTTTCTACAGGTCTCTCGCGTTGTGGCCAACCTTCAATCCATGGCTTGATTCAGCAAAAACAATCCCTAACCCGGGAAATTCAGTATCTGACGGAAATCCAAAATATTGGTTGGACAAGACAAGCAGGACCAATGAGGTTAACAGGATTACGGCATCTGCTGCTGTGAAGTGGGACCTCACCAAAGATCTTTACATCAAGGCTACGGGTGCGGTCTATTTGTTTGAAAACCTTGATGAGTCATTTACAAAGGCTACTCAGTTGTATACCAATATCTTTGCTACTCCTATTACCTACAACAACACCACAAGACCTTCTTCGGCTAACTTCTCCAGGGCTTTCCAAAAGCAGTACAATGCCATCATCAACTATACGAAAACATTTGGCAAGTCTCACAATGTGAATGCCATGCTGGGAGGGGAGTTTTTTGATACCAGGTCCTTTGACATGCAAACAGCCGGAACTCTTGCACCTACTGATGAAGTTCCGACCGTCAATGCAGCAACAGTGTTTGCTGCAGGGAGCAATTATTCAACAAGGTCTGAATATGCCATTGCTTCTACCTTTGGAAGATTGACCTATGACTATGACCAGCGGTTTCTGCTCTCTGCCGTGTTTCGCCGTGATGGTGTTTCAAGCCTCGCAGAAAAGAACAGGTTTGGGTTTTTCCCGGGAATGAGTGCCGGTTGGAACCTTCACCGTGAAAAGTTCTTCAAGAACAGTTCATTGTCCAATGTTATCTCCTCATTCAAGCCACGCATCAGTTACGGCCAGAATGGAAATGTTTCAGGACTTGGCCGATATGAAGTTCAGGGTGCATATGGCGCACAAACATTGTACAACAACAATGGAGGATTTCTATATACAGGCATCACCAATCAAGATCTTAGGTGGGAGAAAAGTAAAACTACCGACATCGGACTTGATCTTGGACTTTTTGGCAATAGGGTGACTTTTGTTTTTGATTATTTTGATCGTGTAACCAGTGACTTGTTGACCAACCTTGCATTGCCTAGTTATACCGGTTTTTCCTCTGTGAAAACAAATCTTGGCTCCTACCAGAACAAGGGGTATGAGTTTACATTGAACGGAACCGTGCTTAATGCTCCCGGCGGGCTTAGGCTGGATCTCAGTGCAAATGCATCATTTGTAACAAACAAAATCCTCAAACTCCCTTTTAATGGAAATGATTTGAACCGTCAGGGTGGATTACGGATTTACGATCCTGCTTCAGGAAAAGTTGTTTGGGTTGGTGGGTTGCAGGAAGGCAAGCAGTTGGGTGATCTTTTTGCTTTTAAACAAGTTTCCATTTTCAAGGATGATGCGGATATTGCAAAAATTGCAGCCAACAGGTGGGACCAGGTTGCCCTTATTGGTGGGCCAAGTCGTCCTGGAACAAACAAAATTACACCTGGTGATGTGAACTGGTTTGATGTTGACAAGAACGATACTATTGACTCAAGGGATCAGGTCCATGTAGGAAATATTTATCCCAAGTGGACTGGTGGGTTCTCTATCAATCTCAGTTACAAAGGATTTTCACTCTATACAAGATTTGAATTTGCAACTGGTCATACCATTTACAATGATTTGTTTGCCAGAACGCTTGGTAACTTCCAGGGAACGTTCAATTACTTTGTTGATCAGAAAAGGGCTTGGTCTCCAACCAACAGAGATACTGATATCCCTAAAGTGTACTATGCAGACCAGGTTGCTGCACCCATTGGAAAGAAGAATTATACCCGCATCAACAATGCCAGTGCAGCCATCAACAGCAACAACTCCATGTTATATGAAAAAGGCGATTATCTCGCTGGTAGGGAATTTACCCTCTCTTATGACCTTCCCAGAAATATCCTCTCAAAAACAAAGCACCTGAGCAAGGGAAGGGTCTTTGTTAGTGGTTCGAACCTATTCTACTTGACCAAGTTTACAGGGCCAACACCAGAGCCTCCCGTTTCAGGTGGTTCTATCACAGGCTATTACAACGGATTGTTTCCTGTTCCAAGGTCTTTTGTTGTTGGGGTTGAAGTGGCCTTCTGATAAAGACAAACAATACATTCAAAATGTTTAAAAGATATAACATGAAAAATAAAATCAATTTGCTTTCGGTAGCAATAGGAACGTTGATTCTCATCAGTTCATGCAGCAAGCAGCTGGACCTTGCTCCCATCAGCAGTGTTGGTGAAGGCAACTTTTGGAAAACGCCGGAGCAGGTGGATGCCTTTGTCAATGGCATACATACCCGTTTCAGGACCCATGTGCAGCGATTTTTGTTTTTGGGTGAGCTCAGGGCAGACATACAAGGAACTGATCCTGGAAACAGTACCTCTTTTACGGGAGAATCCACTGCAGGCAATGAAAGGATGTGGAATAATACCTTGGGTTTGGACGCACCTGGTGTCGCTGACTTTGGAGGTTTCTACTCCAATATCAACCAGCTGAATCTTTTGATCTCCAAGTTGAATACAACTAATATCACCACTGCTGCAAACAAGGGATATTATCTTGGCATTGCACACGGCATGAGGGCTTTCTATTATTTTCAAATGCACATGGCCTGGGGAAAGGTCATCATTCAAACAGAGCCAACAGCATCCATTGACATTTCAAATTTGGCAAAAGCAGCTTCACCAGAAGCGGAAGTGTTGAAGCTTATCAGGGATGATATTGAAAAATCACTCACTGCTTTTGGTACCAATTATACCTACAGGAATTCCAGGGGTTTTTGGTCCAAGAACGCATCATTGATGCTGAAAGGAAATGTTTATCTCTGGACTGCCCAAAAAGGTGGCGGCACTGCAGATGCAACAATTGCCAGAACTGCATTGCTTGATGTACAGTCCAATGGGGCATCTTCCTTGCAGTCCTCCTTTGCCAATATTTTTTCCACCACCACAAGGGGCAACAGTGAAGTGATATTTGCTAGCCGCTACTTGTTGAATGAGGCAACATTGCCCATCATCAATTTTGTTCCTCAAACAGGTCTCATTATCAATTTCCACGACTCCGCTGCCAGGAGAAAATTTGACGTGGTTACAGACAATTGGGGCGGTACGTATTTATTCCCGATGAGGATGTCAACATTCAGGACATTTAATGATCGGGATACTAGAAAATGGGCTTCTATTCAGCCCTGTTATAGGTTGACAGGTCCAAATTACACCCTGGCAGGTGTGTTCGGCAGCAAATACAAGGGCGAGCAAAATGCGGGCCTGAGGGCCTTTACAAATGATTTTGTTATATACCGGCATGCAGACCTGCTTTTGTTGCTTGCAGAGGCAAAACTATTGTTGGGAGAAAGCCCCGCAACAGAGATCAATCTTGTCAGGTCACGTGCATACGGTGCAGCCTATGTTGCTGCCACTGACGGGTTCCCGAGGCAGGCAGGTGATGCTGATGCAAAAGAGGCCATCCTGAAGGAACGATATTTTGAATTCATCATGGAAGGCAAGCGCTGGCTGGATCTCAGGCGTTTTGGAGATTCCTATGTTTTTAAATATACAAGTGTAAAAGCTGCGGAAGCATACAAAGTGCTTTGGCCAATCGACAGGGCTACACTGACCAACAATAAATTGCTTGAACAAACACCAGGATATCCTGCATTCTAATGATTATCTTCAAGGCACGACAGGAATGACCTATCGTGCCTTGATATCTCTGCCAATACCTCACCTACAATGCAATCTCCCTACACCATTAATTCTGGCTACGAAGGGCCTTCAGTCCTGATCACTGCCGGTGTGCATGGAGATGAGCATGAACCCATCATCGCTGCCATTAATCTGATCAGGATCTTATCACCGCTTGTTAAAAAGGGTAAGGTGACGATTGTACCCATCGTCAATTCAACAGCCGTTGCCAACGGTTCGCGTTATGGTGCAGACGGCTTGGACCTTGCAAGGGTTTGCCCGGGAAACAGTCAAGGTTCTGTAACAGAAGTCGATGCAGCAAAGATCAGTGCGCTCATCAAGCATTCTGACTACCTGATCGACATGCATACGGGCGGCAAATTGTTTGATATTTACCCACTTGCAGGGTACATGCTGCATCCAGACAGCAATGTGCTGGATCAACAAAGAACTATGGCAGAGGCGTTTGGACTGCCTATCATCTGGGGCACGGATCATGAACCCAATGGCAGGACCTTGTCCGTTGCAAGGGATCACAACATACCTGCCATCTATGTTGAATATGGTGGAGGAATTGCTGCAAGGAATGAAATCATGGCATCTTATACCAACGGTTGTTTGCGCGTGTTAGCGCATTTGGGAATGGTAGAAACAACTCCAATTAAACAAATTGGGCTTGAACATATTGTTGAAGATCCAAGGCCTCAGCAAGGGCATCTGCAAGCAAAGATGCCATCACCCGCCAAAGGAATCTTTGTACCAGCAGTAAAGCTTGGGCAAATGATGCTCAAAGGGGAGCATTGGGGGGATATTGTGAACACGGAAACGGGCAGCCAAACAAAGGTTTTTGCTGATTTGTCGGGTATGGTCCTGTTTTTGCGTGTTGATGCTCTAGTCAATATCGGTGAGTCGCTAGGGGGAATATTACCCATCAACCTAAATACAAATGCCTGAGATGCATCCAAATAACGTTGTGATTGTCACCGGAGCAGGGAATGGAATTGGCAGGGCCACTGCCATTCGGTTTGCTCAGGAAGGCTGGGATATGGTACTTGTAGACATTGACCAACAGGCACTTGCGCAGGTTGAATGGGAACTGGCTTCTGCTTTTGGCGTTGAACAACTTGTTTGCGTGGGAGACCTTGTTGAGGAATCATTCTTAAGCCATATAGTTGAAGCCACCCTGAGCAGGTTCGGAAGGATTGATGCACTGGTCAACAATGCTGTCTGGAGAACCATCGGTACGATGCGCAACATGGAGCTTGAAACATGGGAGAAAACAATCAGGGTCTGTCTTACCGCGCCTGCCTTTTTAGCCAAACATGTTGCTGTTGCCATGGAACGGATCAATCAGCCTGGTGTTATCATCAACATATCAAGCATGATGTCTGATAGACCAGCAGGGACGAGCCCGGCTTATATCGCTGCAAAAGGAGGCATTGAAGCACTGACCCGCGAACTTGCCATCACATATGGAAGAAGCGGCATCAGGGTCCTTACTGTCAAGCCTGGTTTCATTGACACTGAGCTGAGCAAAGATTATACAACCACTGCCGGAGAAAGCATCGCAGACCAACTGGGGGCTTATTTGAACGATGCTACACCACTGAAAAGTCCGGGGGTTCCCCAGGATATCGCCAATGGTATTTTTTGGCTTTGCTCTGATCAGGCATCTTTCATGACTGGAACTGCCATCACCATTGATGGTGGATTTACCACCAGCATGAACAGTTATCAATTGAAGAAAGCACAATTCCCTAAAGAGTTCTGATATGTGGCAGTTTAATGAATTGATGAATCCGATAGCTGAAGAATTCAGGATTTCTCTTGGAGAGGGAAATACGCCATTGGTGAAATCGAAAGCCATAGGACCAGCCATGGGTTTGAAGAACCTCTACTTCAAGCTGGAAAACCTTAATCCATCAGGGTCCTACAAAGACAGGTTTGCTGCAGCTTTTATCGCGCACATGAAAAGCAGAGGACAATATCTGTGCATTGCTACATCGAGTGGAAATACTGGTGCAGCTTTGTCCGCCTATTGTGCAGCAGCAGGCATGCACTGTGTATTGATTATTGTTGATGGTGCTCCTGTTCCAAAAATCAGGCAGATGCAACTCTATGGTGCACATACCATCATGGTTGAGGGCTTTGGGAAAAACACTGAAGTGACCAATGCGGTTTTTGGCCAATTGAATGCGCTTACGCAATCTCTTGGTATCCCATTACCGGTAAGTGCATTTCTGTATTGCCCGGAAGGAATGCAGGGTGTTCAAACAATCATGTATGAATTGATGCAACAAATGGATGTTGACCATGTTTTTTCACCTGCAGGTGGTGGTGGTCTCACATTGGCATTGGCAAGAGGTGCGAATATATTTGCGGAGAAAAATGAATTGCAAAAGAAGCCAAGCGTGCATTGTGTCCAACCAGAAGGAAACGATACCATTGCTTCTTCCCTTAGAAGCGGAAGTCAACATGCGGCTGATATTCCCGGAGCGACTACAAAAATAAGCGGCTTGCAGGTTCCCAATATTTTGGATGGCAATGAAGTGATCAGGGAATGCAGGGCACTGGGTGGCAATGGATATACAGTAACTGACAAGATCGTTTTTGAATTGCAGAAAAAACTCGCACAACAGGAAGGAATTTTTTCTGAGCCTGCGGGAGCTGTTGCATTGGCAGGATTGGTTACTGCTGTTGAGTTGAATGAGGTTAATCCCGAAGACAACATCGTTTGCCTCATTACAGGAAGCGGCTTCAAGGATATGTTATCCGTAGAAACACATTTTGAACTACCAGCAATAGAAACCATCCCTGCAAAAAAGATGAAAGCTGCAATCGAAAAAATACAATCATAAAATCAAATATAATGTCAACAACAACCGGATCTGTAGACTTGAAAGGGCTTTGGCCAGCACTATTGACACCTGTGACCAGTGAGGGAAAGGTGAATGAAAAGGAATTGGAAAAAATCATTGAGCTCATCGTTGCACAGCAACTTGATGGCATCTATCTCTTGGGTTCAACCGGCCAGGGTTTTCTTTATCCTGAAGAGGAAAGAAAACATATCGCAAAACTTTCACTCGAGATAACCAACAATCGTTTACCTGTAATCGTACACGTGGGTGCATTGAGCACTGATGAGTCTGTGCGTTTGGCACAACATGCTGCAGCACATGGTGCTGATGGCATTTCTTCTGTTGGCCCCATCTACTATGCAACGTCTCCGGCCATGGGTCTTGAGCATTACAAGAAAATTGCCAATGCAACACCCCTTCCTTTTTTCCCATATCAAATTGGCAACTCTCCTATGACCGACGATATGATCAAGCAACTCCTGGAGATTCCCAATGTAAAAGGGTTGAAACTGACTACAGGAAGTTTGTTGGAAATCAGTGCCATCAACATCAAGTCAAAGGGTGTATGGAAACTGTTCAGCGGTGCTGACGAATTGATGTGCCAGGCAGCAGTATGCGGTACAGTTGGCGCCATTGGCTCAACATATAATTTGTTTGGTCCGGTTTGTCAATACGTGAGAAGGGAGTTCTTGAATGGCAATGTAAAGCTTGGAATGGATTTCATGCTTGAATTCCAGGAATTGATTCTTGAAATTCTTCCTTGTATCTGGACATTTTTCCAACGTGGAATGCAGTTGAGGTATGGTATAGACATCGGTACTGCAAAAGCACCACTGCTTTCACCAGAACTGTCCTGGTCTGATGAGGAATTGATGAGAAGGATTACCAGGATTGAAAGCTTTATGCCCAGCAAATAAAAAAATCAAACAGATGAAAAATATTGAAGTGATAACAGGTTCAGGTGTGCCCAAAAGCCATCTGCCTTTTTCGCCTGCACTAAGGGCAGGTGATTTTGTATTTATCTCCGGGCAGGCCTCTGTCGATGATGAGGGAAAGATTGTGGAAGGCAGTTTCGCAGAGGAGTGCAGAAGATCTTTTGACAACCTCGGCAAGATTCTTGCCGGTGCAGGCCTGGGCTTTACAGATGTTGTGCAGGTAAGAAATTATGTCAACAAGCAAGAAGACCTTGCGGAGTTCAACCAGATTTACCGTGAGTATTTCAAGGAGCCCTTTCCTGCAAGAACAACAATCATGGGCTGCCTCGGAACTTTGTTGAAATTTGAAGTCGATGCAATTGCTTATTCTCCAAATACCTGAGCATGAGGGTAGCGTTGCTGGGTATCGTGCATGAATCCAACACCTTTGCAGAAGGGGTAACCGGACTGGATCAGTTCCGTAAGGGCCATTGGCATTTTGGTGAAGAGATCATCAGGGAATACAAAAATGCATTCCATGAAGTCGGCGGAATGATTGAAGCAATGAGCGAGACTGATATCCAGATTGTTCCTATCATGTATGCAGAAGCAACGCCGGGTGGCACTGTAACCAAGGATGCTTATGAACACCTTATGAGTGAAATGTTTGGTGAGTTGAAGAAGCAATTGCCTGTTGATGGTTGCCTTGTTGTCCCACATGGAGCAGGCGTTTGTGAAGCATATCCAGATATGGATGGACATTGGCTTGGACGACTCAGGGAAATGGTGGGAAAGGATGTACCCATCATTGGAACCATTGACCCCCATGCAAATGTCAGTCAGGCGATGATTGACGCAACCAACGCTTTGGTGGCCTACAAAACCAATCCTCATGTGGATCAACGCACTGTTGGTAAGGAAGCAGGAATGATCATGTCCGATACGTTGTTGGGCAGGATAAAACCTGTCCAATTGTTTGCTTCACTTCCATTGGCCATCAGCATTGAACAGCAGTTGACAGAAAAAAATCCATGCAAGGAATTGCTTGAAATGGCAAAAGATGCTTTGAGCAAGGATAGCATCGTTTCAACAAGCATTGTATTGGGTTTCCCCTACGCAGATGTCAAGGAAATGGGATCTTCTGTCATCGTTATTGCAGATGATGATGTGGCAGCCGGAAAGGCTGTCCTCAACAAACTTACTGATCATATCATCTGCAACCGGTCTGCTTTCAATGGCATAAAACAAAATATCAAGACAGTTGTGTCTGCGTGGGACCAAACGCTTAAACCCTTGTTGTTGCTGGACATGGGTGACAATGTTGGAGGAGGTTCGCCTGGCAACAGTGTGTACTTGCTCGATCAACTCGAGGATGAAGCAAAGGAAAACATATTCCATTGTGTATTTGATCCTGTTGCGGTTCAGTTGGCCAATGCGCATGCAATAGGGGACAGTTTTGAGCTGCAAATCGGTCAACGTCCTGATAGTGTTCCTACACCTACCAGGTTGGTGACACTTGAGTTCAAGGGTCCGGGTTCGTTTGATGAAACTACACCAAGACATGGAGGACAGGTTCATTTTGATATGGGACCCATTGCCATTGTAAAAACAGCAAAAAATCATGTGGTCATGCTCACGTCCTTGAGGGTGCCACCCTATAGTCTTCGGCAACTCACCACATTTGGCATCAATCCCCAAGATTTTGATGCCATTGTCGCCAAAGGTGTGAACGCACCCATTGCTGCCTACAAGGATGTTTGTCCTTCCATTGTGCAGGTAAACACTCCAGGAGTAACAGCTGCAGACATGACCTTGTTTCATTACGATAACCGGAGGGTTCCCTTGTATCCCTTTGAAGAAATCAGTTCATCATGTTGAAGAGGAAACACGAATTGATCAGTCTCGCTGCAGTAGACTTCTATACTGAAGGTCCAACGGTAGATTTTTATGGTAACCTCTATTTTACGATGCTTTCCGGAGAAAACATCATGCAGTTGAAGACCAATGGGCAATTAAATGTCTGGGGGAAATCCGCATGTCCCAATGGCCAAATTATTATACCCAATGGCGAACACCTTGTTTGTGACAGCAAATTGGGAAAGGTATTGCGCTTTTCTTCCGACGGACAATTGATGGGCGCAGTCTCCGGCGAAACCTGTGCAGGAATCAAGGTGAATGTACCCAATGATCTTTTGATGGATGACGATGGGAAACTCTATTTCACCGATTCGATAAGGCAGCAGGGCGCTGTTTTTTGTATCGCTCAAAATGGTGATGAGCGACTGATTGCTTCAGGATTGGACTATCCCAATGGGCTGGTTCTTTCAAATGACAAGAAAAACTTGTTTGTTGCTGAAAGCTACCAAAACAGGATCATCTCTATTCCTTTGAATGATGCCGGAGAGGCTGCTGGTGATGTTAAGGTATTCATTGATCTTCCCCAACATCCTTCCGGCAATCCAATTGGAAACTTACCTGATGGCATTGCCATGAACAGCCAGAGCATGATGGCCATAGCACATTATGGTATGGCCGCTGTTCAGTTGATTTCATCTACTGGAGAGCTGATCGAAACGATTGATACCGGTCTTGCCTGTACAAGCAATGTTTATTTTACAGATGATCAAACCCTCATTGTAACTGGCGGATCAAATGAGCCCGGTCCTGGTGCTGTTTTAAAAATCAAGCTATAAAGCAGTAAACATGAAGAAAAAAATAGTTCAACAATGCCAAATTTTATTACTGCTGTTCATTGTATTCGCATCACCCTTAAAATCACAACAGATGCCTGAGTATAAAGAATTTTCTCCACTGCCAAACACCGAAGGAATGGCAGGGATGTTCGCCGGTCAAAGCAATGGGCAATTGTTTTGTATGGGAGGAGCTAATTTTCCTGAGAAAAAACCCTGGGAGGGAGGAAAGAAAAAATGGTATGATGATATTTATTGGTTCTTTGAAGACAGGGAATGGGTAAAGCTTGATGTCAAAATGCCCAACCCTCTTGCTTATGGCGTATCCATTGAGTATAAAAATGAAATTGTTCTTGTTGGGGGAAATGATGAAAAAGATTTTCACGCGGCCGTCACGGGCATGAAATGGAATGGCAAGAATTTTGCATACAAGTCTTATCCGGCATTGCCTGTGCCGCTGGCCAACATGGCGGGTGCACTGGTAGATCACATGATTATCGTTGCAGGAGGAACCAGTGCATTCACAGGAGCTCCCTTAAATAGTATTTATTTGCTTGACCTCGAAGACCTCTCATCAGGCTGGGTCGCCATGCCTGCCTGGCCTGGTGCCGGAAGAACGCAGCCAGTGGCGGGATCTTTTGGTGACAGTTTCTATCTGTTCAGTGGAGAGATGGCTGGGGTAGACCACGTCGGAAAGCTGGAGAGAAAAATGTTGCAAGATGCGTTTCGATTTATTCCTGTCAAGAACAATGGAAAATGGTCGGGCCATTGGGAGGTATTACCCATGATGCCTCGAGCAGTTACCGCTTCAGCCAATCCGGTTCCTGTACTCACTGATGGCAGTTTCGTTTTTTGGGGAGGAGTGGATGCAGAGAAAGCCTTGCACAAGGATCCTACTACACATCCTGGCATAGATCGAAAATTATTCACTTATTCAACTGGTACAAAAATCTGGTCCTTCCAAGGAAATCAAATGCAATTTGATGCAAGGGTCACCTTGCCGGCTGTACTCTGGAAAGGTTATTGGATGTACATCAGCGGAGAGATCAAGCCAGGTATTCGGACAAACAAGATTGTTGGCATAAAAAATAATGGCACCCATGACAAGTAAAAAACAAAACATAGCAAGGGCATGGATGACAGTTGCACTGCTCTGTGTGGTAGCTTCATTGAACTATCTTGACAGGACCATGATCACGACCATGCGATCATCCATCCTGCAGGAGATTCCGATGACCGAGGCACAGTTCGGCTTGCTCTCTTCTGTTTTTTTATGGGTATATGGATTGCTCAGCCCCTTTGCCGGGTATATTGCCGATAAGTTCAACAGGAGCAGGGTGATTCTTGTCAGTCTATTTGTATGGTCAGCTGTTACCTGGATGACTGCTCACGCAACAACATTTAACCAACTCTTGCTGACCCGCGCCTTGATGGGAATCAGTGAGGCCTGTTATATTCCTGCGGCACTTGCCTTGATTGCAGACTACCATGGAACAAAAACAAGGTCACTCGCCACAGGCATTCACATGGCAGGTATCATGGCAGGGCAAAGCCTTGGCTTTGTTGGTGGATGGATTGCGGAAGAATTTACATGGAACACATCATTTACGGCATTGGGGGTTTTCGGTATTCTTTATTCTATCACGTTGGTTGCCGTGCTGAAGGATCCCAAACAAACAACCATTGAAGTAAATTCAACTGCCAAAAAAGAAGTCAATTTCATGGAAGCGGTAGGGAGGATGTTTGGCAACCGTTCGTTCAATATGGCGTTGATTTATTGGAGTTTGTTGGGTGTGGTGAGTTGGCTGGTAATGGGTTGGTTGCCCACTTACTACAAAGAGCATTTTAACCTGTCACAGACGTTAGCCGGACTCTATGCCACAGGATATCTCTATCCTGCATCACTGGCAGGGGTTATAGTGGGTGGAATCCTTGCAGACCGGTGGAGCAAAAAAAATGAAAAAGCAAGGGTACTTGTTCCTGTTGTTGGTCTTGTTGTGGCGGCACCTTTTATCTTTATGGCAAGCACGACTTCTTTTCTTCCGGCCGCTATTGCTTTTTTTGTGGTCTATGCATTTACCAGGGCATTTTCAGATTCCAACATGATGCCCATTTTATGCATGATTGTCGATGCACGCTACAGGGCAACCGGGTATGGTATTTTGAACATGTTCAGTTGCATTGTCGGCGGACTCGCATTGTATGCAGGAGGAGTGTTGCGCGATGCAAAGGTTGATCTGTCGCATATCTATCAATTTGCAGGGGTAACCATGTTGCTCTGCGCATTTATTCTTTACAAGGTAAAGCCCAAAATACAAGCATGATGGTTGTTTATAATTCATATTGTTTCAAATTGCGCAAGATTAATACTCCAGTCAAATGGTATTTGCTTTTTGGAATTGTTTTCTTTTTTAAGATTGGTACCATTATTGCGCAAACAACAAAAGCAGCTGTTGATTTCGGAGTTGTTTTCAATGAGGATGGTGATTTTGCCTTCCTGAGTCCGGATCCACTCAAAGCCAAGCAGTTGCTGGAGTTGAATGTAGCTGCTCATGCAGCCCTGGGTATCAATACCTATACTTTCAGTATTGGGGCCGGAAGCGATGTTTTGTATTACAATACAAAGGCTGCTAGCCCTTATGGATGGAGGCAGACCAGTTATGAACTGAAAGACTCCAATTGGGCTGCAAGGATCAGAAGTGCCCGGAGTTGCATTGCCGCTGGAATGAATGCAGTGCTCGTAGCAGGCAAAGAAGCAAAGCGCAATGGCATGCGATTTATACCCAGCCTGCGCATGAACGATAGCCATTTCATGACCGATCCATACAATTATCCCCTCACAGGAAAATTTTGGATCGACAATGGAGAAAGACTGAAGATTGGAAAAAGCCCTCTCCCTTTCAGCAAGGATTATGGAAATCTTTTTGATTACACGCACAAGGAAGTGCGTGATTTTCGCTTTGCAGTTTTCGAAGAAGCCCTTCAGCTTCACCAAGACATCATCGATGGATTTGAGTTGGACTTTAACCGGGTACAGGTTTTTTTTCCAAGGGAGAAGAATGCAGAAGGGATGAAATTGATGACTGCGTTGGTGCGCAAGATGCGCAACAGGCTGAATCTGCTGGCCAAACAAAAGGGTAGGCCCATGCATCTTTTGGTGAGGGTTCCTCCTTCCACAGCTGCCTGTAATCTGGCTGGACTTGACATCCAAACATGGATCAAGGAAGGGTTGATTGACCTGGTTACACCTTCTCAACTCATGACATTGGCTCACGATATGCCCATTCAAGACATGGTTGATCTGGGAAAACAGCATGGCGTAAAGGTGTATCCCTCTTTGTTTCCTAGAAGTAGTTTCAGAAAAGCCATGCTGCCTGCTGCAAATGGATTTGGAATGGACTTGCCTTACGGAAGGATGGCAAACCTTGCTGAATTACTTGGCGCTGCCGCCAATTACAGGATGATGGGTGCGCGAGGGTTTTATCTTTTTAATTTTAAGGGCGGTGACAAGGACGAAGGTTTTAGGCCTCATCCAGACTGGATGTATGCCTTGGTGGCTGGCCTGAAAAATGACAAGCTCAATACTACTGAAAAGGTTTACGCTGTCACCAAATCCTATTACAACGATGAAAAACAACCATCTTACGCTTATGTAAAACAACTTCCCCGCCAAATGCAGGGCGAGGAAAGCTTTCAGTTGTTGGTTGGAGAAAATCCAGCTGATGTTGCTTTTCCGCTCAAGTCTTGTTTGCTGAGGGTTGGTACGAAGGACAGCTTGTCCATCAACATAAAACTCAATGGACTGACATTGACTCCTTTTAAAGTATTCAAAGAAGAGGCCTATGCAACCGGAAAGAAACTGCCCCCAGACCTTGCAGCTTTTACCTTCATCTTCCTAATCAATGATCCAGGGATCTTGAAAAAAGGCAACAATGCATTGCAGGTGAGTGGCGCAAAAACAACCATCACTGATATTGAGTTGGGCTTTGCCTATTTGAATCAGCTGTATTTTTTCATGTTGGGTAAAAAGCTACCAGCAATCAATCAACAGGGCAACAATTAAATCAATCATATTCAAAAATAAATCATGTCAGGAATTAGTTATGCAAAATCGGCCGCATTGTTGGAAAGGGCAAAGAAAGTGATTGCAGGAGGGGTGTCATCGGAGTTCAGAAAATACGGACATCCGCATGCCATTTTTTATACACATGGCGAAGGCAGCAGGTTGTATGATGTTGATGGCAATGAGTACCTCGATTTTACATTGAGCCAGGGGCCTATGATTCTAGGCCATTCACATCCAAGGATAATGAAAGCAGTTGAGGAATACTCTGCTCTTGGACAGATGTTTGCAGGGCAACATATTCAGGAGATTGAACTCGCTGAAAAGTTGAATGAAATTATTCCTTCAGCAGAAATGATGCGCTTTTGTCTGGATGGCTCTGAAGCGGTGCAAACTGCATTTCGCGTAGCAAGGGCCAAGACAGGAAGAAAGAAGTTTCTTCGGTTTGAAGGACATTACCATGGATGGCTGGACAATGTTGCCTGGGGACTTTCTGCACCATCTGCTGAAGCCCTTGGAGAAAGAGAACACCCCAATGTCTATCCCTGGAGCCAGGGACTCTCTGCAACTGCTGCTGACGAGTTCATCATCCTTCCATGGAATGATCTGGACCTGTTGAAAAAGACAATGGAAGAAAGGCATGAGGAAATCGCTGCCATCATCACTGAACCGGTGATGTGCAACAACGGTTGTATTGTTCCCCAAGATGGATTCCTGCAAGGGGTTCGTAGCCTTTGTGATCAATACGGATCCGCCTTTATACTGGATGAAGTGATCTGTGGATTCAGGTTAAGTCTTGGTGGTGCACAGCGTTACTTTGGCATCACGCCCGATATTTCCATTTTCGCAAAAGCCATGGGAAGTGGTTATCCCATCAGTGCAGTGGTAGGCAAAAAAGAATGGATGGGCCTGATTGAAGCATCAAAGGTTATTCATGCTGGGACCATGAACTCCAGCAATCCGACTGTTGCTGCTGCGTTGGCAACAATCAGGATTTTGGAAGAGGAAAATCCTTACGAACGGATGTTTGCATTAGGAAAAAAACTCATGAACGGACTGAAAGCCGCCGCTGCCGCAGCGAGTCAAAACATGTTGGTGCAAGGCCCTGGACCCATGTTTACCATTGCCTTTACTGACTTGCCTGTTATCAATGATTTCCGTGATACCCTAGCATGTGATAAGGCAAAGTTGGGTAAATTCATAGCCGGCATGCACGACAGAAAAGTGAGGGTAATAGGCCGTGGGCTCTGGTACATCAGTGCTGTTCACACCGAAGCGGAAATTGATCACGCAATACAAATAGCGTCGGAAGTACTTCAAACCATTTAAACCAATTAAATCAACTGGCATGAAACAAGTTTATTTTCTGTTGTTATCTGTTCTTCTGCTTCAGGGATGCAAGGTGTCTTCATCTTCGAAAAAAAATCAACCAGGTGGTGGAAAGGAATTGGTGATGAAAATTTCTCCAGGTGCAGACAACCCCAGGAATAGCGAAGGGGATTTCATTTCCTTGAAAGACGGCAGCATCCTGTTTGTTTACAGCCGTTATACCGGAACTTCCTCCAGCGACCATGCTTCAGCATTTCTGGCTGCAAGAAAATCTTTTGACCAAGGTCAAACCTGGACCAGTGATGATCAGGTGGTTGTTGCCAAAGAAGGATTGATGAACGTGATGTCTGTTTCATTGCTTCGTTTGCAGAATGGGAGCATTGCATTGTTTTATCTGAAAAAAAATTCTACCAGTGATTGTATTCCGATGATGCGCATCTCAATGGATGAAGCAAAGACCTGGAGTGATCCAATACCCTGTATTACAGACAAGAAGGGATATTTTGTTTTGAACAATGACAGGGTCATTCAATTGAAAGATGGCAGGTTGTTGCTGGCAGTGGCCCTTCATCAGGTGCCTGGTGAAAAATGGTCAAACAATGGCACCTTGTTCAGTTATTTTTCTGACGACAATGGCATTACCTGGAAGTCCAGTCCTGCACTGCAAAACCCAGACAATGTAACCCTACAGGAACCTGGTGTTGTAGAACTGAAAAACGGTGACATCATGATGATCATTCGTGCCAGCCCGGGTTTTCAATACAAGGCTATTTCAAAAGATCGCGGTCAAACCTGGTCTCCGGCTGAGAAAACATCCATCAAATCGCCCTTGTCGCCTGCTACTATTCAACGAATCCCCTCGACAGGAGATCTGCTCATGGTATGGAACAACAACGGAGGTGGGGATGCCATGTTGAAAGGCAAAAGAACCCCTCAAACCATTGCTGTTTCAAAAGACGATGGGCTATCATGGGAGTTCATTAAAAATTTAGAAGACGACAAGGATGGCTGGTATTGTTATACCGCTATGCATTTTATTGGTAAAAATGTTCTGCTGGGTTACTGCGCAGGATCCCAATCCCAAAAGACACACTTGAGCGTAACGGATATTTCGAGATTAAGCCTAAATTGGATCTATAATGAGAAATAATGGCGTCTTCCAAAAACTACCCCTGGATCCTTGTAGCACTGCTTTTCGGCGTTGCACTCCTGAACTATATGGACAGGCAGATGATCGCCACCATGCGTCCTGCCATGCAGCTGGACATTGCTGAGCTGAAACAGGCCACCAATTTTGGCAGGTTGATGGCT